>NZ_JFWX01000044.1:0-29490 GCF_000588095.1 Acinetobacter sp. 1130196
GTTTTTCAGATTCTGAATTCCAGCGCTTGGTTGGTGTACCTCGACCAGTTTTTAGTGAAATGATCGAAGTTTTAAAAGAAGTAGAATCACTTAAAAAGAAATCTGGGCGTCCTCATACTTTAGCTATAGAGGATCAATTATTATTAACACTCAATTACTTACGGAATTACAGCACTCAATTGGAGTTGGCTGCAAATTACCATATCGCTGAAAGTAATGTGAATCGAACCATTAAAAAGGTTGAAGATGCATTGATGAAATCAAGACGGTTTACTCTGCCAAAACGAAGCATTACCACAGCAGACGAACAGTTTAACTGGGTCATTATTGATGCGACAGAATGTTCAATAGAACGTCCGAAAAAAAAATCAGAGTAAGTTCTACAGTGGTAAAAAGAAGAAACATACGCTAAAAGCACAAGTGATCTATCATCCGAACAGCAAACAAATCATAGGGCTAGATATATCGAATGGCAGTCAGCATGACATTAAATTGGCAAGAAGAACGGTTAAAAAATTCAAACATTGTAAATATGTTATGACCGATTTAGGGTACTACGGATTAGAGCAAGATGGCTTTAAATTATTGATGCCAATAAAGAAAAAGAAGAATTTACCCTTATTTGATGTTGAGAAAAAGTACAATAAAATGATTGGAAAAATACGAGTTGTGATCGAACATATTAATAGTCAATTGAAAACATTTAGAATATTAAGTGAACGCTATCGAAATAGACGGAAAAGATTCGGTTTACGCATTAACTTAATCGCTGCACTGGTAAATCGGATGAACTTGCAATAACGACTTTCGCAAGAGGTCTAATCTTCTAAAAAATTTATATCATTTTCTTCTATTGGTGCACAAAATAAAAAAAGCTTCCTAAATAGGAAGCTTTTTTTGCTAAATTTTATTCAGCTTTTTCACGTGCAATCGCGCGGTAACCGATGTCACTACGGTATTGCATACCTGTGAAAGTTACTTGGCCGCATACTTCTAAAGCATTAATTTGTGCTTCAAGAACGCTGTCACCTAAAGCAGTTACGCAAAGTACACGTCCACCAGAAGTCACAATGTGACCATCTTCACGAGTTGCAGTACCTGCGTGGAAGATTTTAGTATCTTCAGGTGATTGGCCGATACCAGAAATCACATCACCTTTACGTACGCTATCTGGGTATCCTTCTGCTGCAAGTACAATACCGATTGACTTACGCTCATCCCACTCAGCTTCTTTTGGTAAATTACCTGCAATACCTGCTTCAACCAAATCAACAAGAGATGACTTTAAGCGCATCATGATTGGTTGAGTTTCAGGGTCACCAAAACGGCAGTTAAATTCAATTACGCGTGGTTGACCTTGTTCATCAATCATTAAACCCGCATATAAGAATCCAGTGTAAACATGTCCGTCAGCAGCCATACCATCAACAGTTGGACGCATAATTTCAGTCATTACACGTTCAAAAACATCTGGAGTTACAACTGGAGCAGGAGAGTAAGCACCCATACCGCCAGTGTTTGGACCTTGATCACCTTCAAAAATACGTTTGTGATCTTGTGAAGTTGCCATTGGTAAAATATTTGTACCATCAATCATACAAATGAAAGAAGCTTCTTCACCAGCAAGGAACTGTTCAATTACAACGCGTGAACCAGCATCACCAAATTTGTTACCTGCAAGCATGTCATCAATCGCTGCAAAAGCTTCTTCGTTGGTCATTGCAACGATTACACCTTTACCAGCAGCAAGGCCGTCAGCTTTAATAACGATTGGTGCACCATTTTTTTCAACGTAAGCTTTCGCTGCATCAACTTCAGTAAATACTTCGTAAAAAGCAGTTGGAATGTTATGGCGTTTTAAAAAATGTTTAGCAAACGCTTTTGAGCCTTCAAGCTGCGCTGCATATTGAGTAGGACCCCAAATTTTTAAACCAGCTTCACGTGCAGCATCTACTACACCATTTACTAATGGTGCTTCTGGACCAACAACAATCAGCTCAACATTATTTTCTTTAGCAAAAGCAATAATTGCAGGGTTGTCCAAAATATCAAGTTGGACGTTAACGCATTTTGCTTCTGTTGCAGTACCAGCATTACCAGGTGCAACAAAAACTTGAGTAACTTTGGTATCTTGCGCGATTTTCCATGCTAAAGCATGCTCACGACCACCACTACCTAAAACTAAAATATTCATTTTTAATTTGTTCCTTAACTTTAATCCTTTTTCATCCCCCTCTATTTCTCGAAGTGGAGAGATAGTTCCATTATTGTGGAAAACCCTCCTGAATAAAAGGAGGGTTAGGGAGGACTAAATTTAAATTAGTGGCGGAAATGGCGCATACCAGTGAAGACCATTGCAATACCAGCTTCATCAGCTGCCGCAATAACTTCTTCATCACGCATAGAACCACCCGGTTGAATGATACATTTAATGCCAGCTTTAGCTGCATTATCAATACCGTCACGGAATGGGAAGAATGCATCAGATGCCATAACAGCGCCTTCAACAACCAAACCAGCATGCTCTGCTTTAATTGCAGCAATACGTGCTGAGTTAACACGGCTCATTTGACCCGCGCCTACACCAATAGTTTGACGGTTTTTTGCATAAACAATAGCGTTTGATTTTACATATTTCGCAACTTTCCACGCGAAAATAAGGTCATCAATTTCTTGTTCAGTAGGAGCACGTTTAGTAACTACTTTAAGATCATCTTTAGTGATCATGCCCAAGTCCTGGTCTTGAACAAGTAAGCCGCCGTTGACGCGTTTATAGTCAAGTTGCGGAGCACGTGCATCAATTGCAGGTAATTCGCCACATACTAAAACACGAACATTTTTCTTCGCACCAGTTACCTCAAGTACGCCATCAGCAATGCTTGGAGCAATAATAACTTCAACGAATTGACGGTCAACAATTGCTTGAGCAGTTGCAACATCTAACTCACGGTTAAATGCAATAATGCCACCGAAAGCAGATTCTGGATCTGTTGCATAAGCTAAATCATAAGCAGCTTTAATGCCGTCTAAAGAAACCGCAACACCACAAGGGTTAGCATGTTTTACGATGACACAAGCTGGTTTAGCAAATGATTTAACACATTCAAGTGCAGCATCTGTGTCAGCAATATTGTTATAAGACAATTCTTTGCCTTGTAATTGTTTTGCTGTAGAAACAGAAGCTTCTTTGGCGTTTGCTTCAACATAGAAAGCAGCAGATTGATGTGGGTTTTCACCGTAACGTAAATCTTGTGCTTTATTTAATTGAGTGTTGAACGTACGAGGGAATAAATCAGCTTCACCTTCGGTCTTACCAACGCGAGCGCCTAAGTAAGAAGCGATCATACCGTCGTATTGAGCTGTATGTTCAAATGCTTTAACCGCTAAATCGAAGCGTGTTTCATAAGAAAGTGAACCTGTAGCTTTTAATTCGCTAATCACTGTATCGTAATCTGAAGCATTTACAACAATACCTACAGAGGCATGGTTCTTAGCAGCAGCACGTACCATTGTCGGACCACCGATGTCGATATTTTCGATAGCATCAGCAAGAGAGCAGTTAGGTTTAGCAACTGTAGCTGCAAATGGATAAAGGTTGACAACAACTAGATCGATTGGATCAATGTTGTGTTCTTGCATAACTGCTTCGTCTAGACCACGACGAGCTAAAATGCCGCCATGAATTTTTGGATGTAGTGTTTTTACACGGCCATCCATCATTTCTGGGAAACCAGTATGTTCAGATACTTCAACAACAGCAATGTTATTATCTTTAAGCAACTTGTATGTGCCGCCTGTAGATAATAATTCTACCCCTAAAGCTGTAAGGTTTTGAGCAAATTCGACAATTCCTGTTTTGTCTGATACAGAAATCAAAGCACGTTTAATAGTCATGATGTTCAAGTCAACAATTTCAAGTCTACGGATTAAAACCAATTAGAAGCATAAAAAAATGCCCACGACGTCGTGAGCATTTTATCATTTATTCACTCATTAAACCGTGAGCTTTTAACTTTTTGCGTAAAGTGCCGCGGTTTAGTCCAAGAATCTCTGCGGCACGTGTTTGGTTGCCACGAGTATATTCAAGAACTACAGATAAAAGAGGTTTCTCCATTTCTGCTAGCACCATGTCATATACCTGAGATGGTTGCTCACCTTGCAATTGTGCAAAATAATGACGAACTGCGCGATCCACGTGGATGCGAAGAGCAACATCAGATTGTGCAGTAAAAATAGGAGATTTGCTATTCATGCGAGTTAATCCGAAAATCAAATACTAGCTTGGGTAAAGTAGTATATAAATGTGGTCTAAAAATACGGAGTCCTGTTTTAGATCCTAAAACAGTGACTCTAAAACATAAGAACAATTAGCTTGCCATAAATCTTCGTATTGAGTAAAAAATAAGCGTAACAATAGTTAAATATTTGTTACAGCCCCCTCAAAAACAAAAAAAGTTAGGCTATGCGCTTAATTTAGAAAAGCACACATGCTTAACAGTATATTTTTTGAATTGAGAGCGAGGAGTATATGAGTCAAAGCTTTCGTGGCGCGTATCATACCATTGTCTAGGAAAAAGTGAGCAAATTAACTGCATTTTTTTTTATTTTTTTTTCACTTTTTTTACAAATTAGGGGTGGACAATTTCTAATCGATAATTTACTAGGCTTTTTTTGCTTTTATTTAAATCAAATTGAAATTTAAACGGTGTATTAGTTGGGATACGTTGAATGCCTCGTAAATTTTCAACCAAGTATTGTTGAGGAGTAAAAATGATCTCTTCTTGATTGCCTTCTCGACCAAAACTTAATTTTAGGTTTGGTAACTCAATACTTTTATTATTTTGATTGACTAGAACGCCAGAAAATCGAGTATGTTCTATATCTATTCTACGTAGCTTTACCTTTTCTATATAAAGAAGTTGATATTGTTCAGCTGACTTACTGCAGTGCAGTATTTGACAGACATAATTAAATGCATGGCTAATAGCAGGGCTTTGCTGCATAAGTTTTGGATTGAACCAGAGAATCTGAAAAGTAAAAACTAAAATCAGAATCAGATTCGCAGAACTCCAAAGTGTATAGTACAACCAGCTATGCTTTTTACCATTATCCTGTTCAGGTGAAGTTGCTTGTTCAGCTAAGTTGAGGTTGGGGAGCGCATTGATTGGCTCGTTATGGAAGTAATTTAAATTATTTAAATACGTCAAAAGATCAATATTAGAATTTTCAACTTTTTGATCAAAGATATCTAACACATGTGAATGAGTCATATATCGTGTTTGAATCGAGCCGTCAGCTAAAACAGATGAGTTTGTTGCTTCTGGAAGTTCAACATTAACTAAGTTGGTTAGAGCATTAAAATTTAAATTACATTTAGGGCAACAAACCATGCCCTGAGCAACAGTTAACTGGGTTAGAGAAACTTTATAAACTGTTAAACATTTAGGGCAGCGGGTTTGCTTTTCATTCATGAGTTAAATAGTCTCAATTTATTGTTTTGCGTTTTCCTGATATGCGACACCAGTTTTCTTCGCGCTTTTCGACGTCTAATATATCAAAAAATTCAGAATAAACACCTGAAACATCAGCTACTTGCTCTTCAATTACACCAGCAAGTGCGAACTCACCATCAGATTTCAGTAATTGTGCAAACTCTGGCGCAAGTGCCATTAATGGTCCCGCTAAAATATTTGCCACCAAAACGTCTGCTTGTTGAGGTTTGAATTCTTGATCGAACTCTTCAGGAAGACCCACATATAGACGGTCTAAAACCCCATTGAGTTCTGCATTTTGTTTTGTCGCAAGAACAGCTTGAGGGTCAATATCTGTCGCATAGACTTTTTTAGCACCTAATAATAAAGCTGCAACGCCTAAAATGCCCGAACCACAACCATAATCAATAACGATTTTATCTTTTACATCGGTTTTACCTAACCATTGTAAACATAAAAATGTACTTGCATGGTTACCTGTACCAAAAGCAAGGCCTGGATCAAGTTTAATATTAGTCGCATCTGCTTCTGGTGGTTCTAACCACTCAGGTACGATCCAGAATTTTTCCCCAATTTGAATCGGTTCATAATAATCCATCCATGCACGTTCCCAAACTTGGTCTTCAAGTTCTTCATGACGCATAGGTACATCTGGAAGTTGAGCTTTTAAGAAAGCTTCTAAAGTGTCAACATCAATTGGGTCTTGTTCGTCTTGTTGATAAATACCTGTAACAATAACTTTATTCCATAAAGGTGTTTCGCCTGGTAATGGTTCAAGCAAAGCCTGATCTTCAGCATCATCCAGCGTTACGCTTACCGCACCTAGAGACATTAAAAGTGTTTCTGTGAATTCAACTTGTTCTTGATCAACGGTAATGTGTATTTGTAACCACTTCACGAAAAGGACCTAAAAATTTTATTTAAAGGTGTATTGTAGCCGACTAGAATGGTTTAAAAAAGAAAACGGCCCATCTTTAATGGACCGCTTTTTGAAAATTTCGCTGTGTTATAGAAAAATTAAAACTTTTTTCTATACCTTAGGTTCAAACTATATTAGGGAGCAGGGGCCTTAAATTGTAGTTTGCCATTTTCGTTTGGTTGGCAAGTACCATTGAAGGTTGCACCATTATGGCTGTAAGAAACCCAATCACCCTGACGTTTTTTAGCACAAGCTCTCAGTTCTTTTTGTGTTACTGATGTACCTGACTCTGCAGCATGCTTGCTTGTTTTAGCAGTATGACTCGATTTAGTAGTGTGAGTCGATTTGGCATTATGATTAGTCGCAGCGTGGGTCAACGTTACGCCTGAAAAACAAAGGAGAGATGCAGTTAAGATTTTTAACATGGTCGTTTTCATTTTGTGTTCCTTCTCGTTGCGTTAATTTTAAAGTCGTAGAAGTGCTGTACGTTTTTTATTCTAGAATGAAAAATTTTTAAAAACATTCACTTTGTATTGAATTCCTGAAACAAAATGTCAAAACATGTGGTGTAGCGTAAATCATGTGATGACAATTTTGTAATTATGTACATCAATAAGCAGATAATTTTGCTATAATGTTCCGTCTTTTTTTTCTGGTGTTTTTGTACTCATGCACTATCCTAAAGTTTATGATGTTATCGTTATCGGTGGCGGTCACGCAGGTACGGAAGCGGCACTTGCTGCGGCGCGTATGGGACGACAGACTTTGCTTTTGACCCATAACATTGAGACTTTGGGTCAGATGAGCTGTAACCCAGCAATTGGTGGTATTGGTAAATCACACTTAGTACGTGAAATTGATGCACTCGGTGGTGCAATGGCATTAGCTGCCGATAAAGGCGGTATTCAATTCCGTATTTTAAACTCGCGTAAAGGTGCTGCAGTACGTGCAACACGTGCTCAGGCTGACCGTGTTCGTTATAAAGCTGCTATTCGCGAGACATTAGAAAACCAAGCAAATCTTGATATTTTCCAACAAGCGGCTGATGACCTGATTGTGGAAGGCGATACCGTTAAGGGTGTTGTGACCCAAATGGGTATTCGCTTCGACGCAAAAACTGTTGTGTTGACTACAGGTACATTCTTGGGTGGTGTTATTCACGTTGGTTTAGAAAAATCAAGCGGTGGTCGTGCAGGAGATCCTCCTTCTATTGCTCTTGCTCAGCGTCTGCGTGAATTAAAACTACCAGTAGGTCGTTTAAAAACAGGTACTCCACCGCGTATTGATGCCCGTTCAGTTGACTTCTCTGTTATGACACCACAACCAGGTGACTTCCCATCTCCAGTGATGTCATTTATGGGGGATGCTTCAATGCATCCTGAACAAGTGAACTGCTATATCACACATACCAATGAAAAAACCCATGACATTATCCGTGGTGGTTTAGATCGTTCACCAATGTATACCGGGGTTATTGAGGGTGTAGGTCCACGTTACTGCCCATCAATTGAAGACAAAATTCATCGTTTTTCTGATAAAGACTCACATCAGGTGTTTTTAGAGCCAGAAGGTCTTGATACACATGAGCTTTATCCAAATGGTATTTCGACTTCATTACCATTTGATGTTCAGTTTGAACTTGTACGCTCAATTCGTGGTATGGAAAATGCCCACATTTTGCGTCCGGGCTACGCAATTGAATATGACTATTTTAATCCGCAAGCATTGAAATTTACCCTTGAAACCAAAGCTATTAACGGCTTGTATTTTGCTGGTCAAATTAATGGTACTACCGGTTATGAAGAAGCTGGTGCCCAAGGTTTACTTGCAGGTCTAAATGCTGCTCGCCGTGCCTGGGAGCAAGAAGAATGGACACCGAAACGTGACCAAGCTTATATGGGTGTATTGGTTGACGATTTGATTACCTTGGGTACGAAAGAACCATACCGCATGTTCACTTCACGTGCGGAATATCGTTTGATGTTACGTGAAGATAATGCCGATCAACGTTTAACAACTATTGGTCGTGAGCTTGGTTTAGTTGATGATGTTCGTTGGGCTGCTTATTGTGAAAAAATGGAAGCAGTTGAACGTGAAACATCTCGATTACAGCATTTATGGGCAGCGCCTAATAACCCAATGGGTAAAAAGTTTGTCGAAATGACTGGTGCTGACTTGAGTAAAGAATGTAGTGCGATTGATTTACTCAAACGTCCTAATATTAGTTTTGCTCAAATCGCAGAACTTACGGGTTCAGAAGTTTCAGAACAAGTGGGTGAGCAAATCGAGATCGCGGTTAAATATGAAGGTTATATTAACCGTCAGCATGAAGATGTAGCTCAGTTAAAGCGTCTTGAAGAAACCAAGATTCCTGCCGATTTTGATTATGATGTTGTTTCAGGTTTATCTCGTGAAATTACTCAGAAGTTAAAAACTGTGCGTCCAGAAACATTGGCTCAAGCAAGTCGTATTCCTGGTGTTACCCCAGCTGCTGTTCAACTTGTAATGATCACGATTCGTAAAAATAACATGATCAAAAAAACAGCTTAATCATTTAAGTCATTAAAAAAGCCCAGTTAAGACTGGGCTTTTTATTTTCTTATCAAAAAATATATGGAAACTTCCTAAGGAAGAAAATAGATTTCACTTCCTTTTTTTCTTATTTCACATGTTTTAAAACGAACGTTATATTGAATTCACGTTCAAACAAGAGGGCTTTAAACATGACAATGAAATCAATTCGCTATAATGGATATGATTTGGCATGCCAATGCTCATGTTCAACATAGCGCAAAAGAAGAAGCAGATCATTTTGGTGGAGGAGAACAGAATGATCTGAAAATAAATAAAACTATAAATACCAATATAAAATTAAGAAAATTATTATTCAAAATCTAAAGAGAACCTGACGGTTCTCTTTTTTATATCTAGTCATTTGTTATCAGGTTCAATTTCTCGTACTGCATTGTGTACTTGAACTGGTTCAATATGGAGCAACTTTTTACCGAAACTTCGTAACCACCAGACGAGTTGAGATGTAAAAGGAACAGTCGCCGTAACTTCGACAATGTTTTCTTCAATTGGAGTAATTGTCTGATCTTTACTTAACTGACTTTCATAAAAAGTTTTGGCAGTTTGTTCAGTCATGGTTAAGGTGAGCTGTATCAATTCAGTAGGTTGGTTGTAGTCTACCCTGAAACCTAAAGCACCCGAGTCAATATAATGATCAATATCAAAATTAACGGGGTGGAGCGCACGACTTTCTAAAACCTTAGCGGATTTGAAGCGGTGTAGGGCAAAGGTTTGTACTTCGGTTTTATCATGGCGGGGGCAAATTAAATAAATAACAGCACCTTTTTGGACCAATGCAAGCGGATTTAAAATATAAGTTTTATCTTCGCCTTGATTTACACGGGCTTGATAAACACACTCAATTTGTTTGTCTTGCAGTAAGCCTTCGTAAATTGCTTGTTGAGCAGCACGGTCGACTACAGGTGGAATCAGTGGTTGGCTTGCTGGCACAATACGGACACGATTAATCCATTGTCTTACATTATTTTGTGTAGACAGACTACGTTTTGCTAAGTCAAACCAAGGACCCATCTCATCAAGTAGACTTGGTGGGAGCAAATGTTTGAGATGTTCTTCAACCATCATAAAGGTTACTGCTTGAGAGCTTGTCATATGCGGTAAGCTTTGAATTGGTGCATCTGATTGCCATCGCCAGCCTTGAGGCACAGCTTTATTACTTTCAATTGGAAAACGCTGAGCAATTTGATTTAAATCACGCTGAATTGTTCTTAAACTGATTTCGATACCTTCACGCTCAAGCATTTCTTGCAATTCTCGAGTCCCGATCCATTTACCGGTAGGAAGGCGAGATAGAATCTGCCACTGGCGATATAAACTATTTGAAGTTTCTTTTTCTATTACAGACATAAGCGTAATACATCTATATCCAATTGCTTTGGTGTCAACACAATAAAAAAACTTTACACATTTAGCAAGTTTGTCAGATTCGGTTTATGGCACCTTTTACAATCAATGCTAAAATTTAAAAGAAAGTTATAACAACGAAAGCCAATAAGCATTATAGATATATAAGTGGCACTGAAATTGCTTATTTAAAAATGAAATATAGATAAATGATAAGACGAGGTTGCTATGTCAGAACAAGAGAAAGCCCTACAAGCCGATATTGATTATTTTTTACAAGAGCAGGCGACCACCGCATTACTTAACCAGACTTCGTTTATGGACAATCTTTCGGTACAAACGAACTTATTTGAACAGTTAAAATCGCAGTTTTTTAACGAAATGCTAGACGATGTGACATCTAACGGTGCTGCTTCTAAAAAAATTGAGCAATGGTTGAGCATTCGAACTTTAGATGAGCTTAAGCAGTTAAATGCGGAGGCCAAACAACATTTTCTCTATCACGGTATTACATTTAATGTTTACGGCGATAAAGAGGGTGCAGAGCGAACCATTCCTTTTGATTTAATCCCGAGAGTAATTGAAAAAAAACAGTGGGAGAAAATAGCAGCTGGATGTGCACAGCGAGTTAAAGCTTTAAACTATTTTTTAGATGATATTTATCATGGACAACATATTTTAAAGGAACAGTTAATTCCAGAAAATCATATTATTTGTCATGAGGCTTTTCAGCCACACATGCTCAAGCACAAGCTTAAAGGTAAAATTTATTCTCAAATTAGCGGTATAGATATTATACGAGATGGCGAAGGTGAATTTTTTGTACTAGAAGATAATTTAAGAACACCTTCTGGCGTCTCTTATATGATTGAATGTAGAAATATTAGCCAGCAACTCATGCCTGAACTTTGTGCTGCTAATAATTTGCAAGGCATTGAACATTACCCAAGCTTATTAAAAGAAATACTTCAAGAAAACTCAGAGGTTGATTGTCCTTTTATCGTAGTTTTAACGCCAGGGCGTTTTAATAGTGCTTATTACGAACATGCCTTTTTGGCACGTGAAATGGATGTGCCACTGGTTACTAACCGAGATTTATTTGTAGAAAATGATCAAGTTTTTGTAAAAACAATTCGTGGACGTCAAAAGGTTGATGTGATTTATCGTCGGTTAGATGATGATTTTTTAGATCCGCTTGCCTTTAGACCTGATAGTGCCCTAGGGGTAGCAGGTCTTATGTCCGCTTATTTACAAAAAAATGTAGTGATTGCAAATGCACCTGGTACTGGCGTAGCCGATGATAAATCGATTTATCCGTATGTTGATCAGATGATTCAATATTATTTAGGTGAAACACCAATTCTGAAAAATGTCCCTACTTATCAATGCCGCGAAAAGGAACATTTAGACTATGTATTGTCTCATCTAGATCAATTAGTGATTAAGGAAGCTCAAGGGTCTGGTGGTTATGGCATGTTAATTGGTCCTAAGGCGAGTGCATGTGAAATTGATGAATTTAGAAAAAAATTGATTGCTACACCACACGAATATATTGCACAGCCAACATTAGCTTTATCTGTTGCACCGACTTTAACGACATCAGGAGTGGCTGAGCACCACATCGACTTACGTCCGTTTGTATTGAGTTCCCCATATCGCACTGAAATTGTACCGGGAGGCTTAACACGAGTGGCCATGCAAGCAGGATCTTTAGTCGTAAATTCCTCACAAGGAGGAGGCATTAAAGATACATGGGTCGTTGAAACGCTACATTCCTAATAGTCGGTTAAAGAGGAAATTTATGGTTTTACTCAATTCGAGTGCACACCACATTTATTGGTTGGGCCGTTATTTAATGCGGATTAAATTTGCTGTATCACATTTACCATTTACCGATGATGAAAAAGCAACTCAATTTGCAGCGGCATTTGGACTGGTCATTGAGCAAGCAGAATTACTGAACTGCTATATGTTGGATACGAAACAAACATATTCATTACTGAACCAGTTCATGATTGCTAAAGATAATATTCAAGAATTAAGAGGGATACTATCTTCTAGCGCTTATGCCGAACTGAATCATGCGATTAAGTCACTTCAAGCTCATCCTGATTCATTAAATAAAGCTTTAGCTCAATGTAATCAAATACTTGATTCTGAAAATGAAGATATAGCCTTATTTCTGAATTTAGGAAAGAAAGTAGAGCAATTAGATATACAACTACGTTTTCAGCAAGACCTTACGGGACTTTTACAGGAGCTAGAAAAATTGCTTCAACAGCTGAATGACTTAGGATGGGAGAAGCTAAATCAATCTTGGCAATTATTAAAAGATCATCCGTCTTGGGATGCTTATTATAATTTTACTCAGCAGCTGGAATATATGTTCGAGGCATGATTATGAAATTGATGATTAATCATCAAACGCATTATAAATATACTGAAACTGCTAAAAACAGTATTCAGTATATTAAGATGATGCCTCAAACATCGCTGCATCAACATGTTGTGAATTGGGCAATCAGTGTGCCAGGTGATAAGACACTCAAAAGAGATATTTTTAATAATATTTGGTTAACCGCTACGCAGCGTTATGAATACCAACATCTTACTTTTATGGCGCAGGGTATTGTTGAGCTTTTAAATAAAGAGATAGGTGGAGTAGATGTACCTATACCATCAAAAATATTTCTTCAAAGTACAGCGGCCACTCAATATGATTCTGAAATGTTGGATTTTGCCCAGAAAATTGTAACCGTCAAAGATCGACAACACATTGCTTTGCTCAGTGAAAATATTCTGCAAAAGATGCCATATCAACCAGATAGTACATCTGTTCATACGACTGCCACGCAAGCCTTTCATGCAGCTCAAGGAGTATGTCAAGATCATGCACATGTTTTAATCGCCATGTGTCGTGCGTTACAATTACCAGCACGTTATGTCTCTGGTTATTTATTTGATCAAAATTATCCGCACCTTGCCAGTCACGCTTGGGCGGAGGTATTTTTAGATAATCAGTGGTATTGTTTTGATGTAAGCAATCAATTGTTTACGCCAAAGCATCATATTTATCTCGCAGTTGGACGGGACTATCTTGATGTTGCCCCAATTAGAGGTGTGCGAGAACAGGGTGGTATTGAAAATATGATGTCTGTGGTTCAAGTGTTGGCTTGTTGAATGTAAAGAGAACGAAATGACCTATTGTTGTGCGCTGAGATTAGAACAGGGTTTGGTGTTTATAAGTGACACTCGAACTAATGCAGGGGTCGATCATATTTCTGTATTTCGTAAGCTTCATACTTTCGGTGTAACGGGAGAGCGTTTTATTGCCTTGCAAACAGCAGGTAATTTAGCAACGACACAAGCGGTTATCGGGCATTTGCAAAATGCGCTTACTTTGCAGCAAGAGCCTAATTTATATAGTATTAATACAATGTTTGAAGTGGCTGATTTAGTCGGTAAAACTTTAAAAAATGTTTTAGAAGATATTAGCTCAGATACTCAAGAACAAATGAATTATGCTTGTAGTATTTTGGTGGGTGGACAAATTAAAGGCGGTGATATGCAGCTTTATAATGTTTATCCGCAAGGTAATTTTATTTGTGCTACAACCGACACGCCTTACTTTCAAATTGGTGAAAGTAAATATGGTAAACCTATTTTAGATCGTGCTTTATATTATGCAATGCCGTTAGATGATGCTCTACGCTGTAGTTTAATCTCGTTTGACTCAACACTGCGTTCTAATGTGTCGGTAGGTTTACCATTAGATGCCTTGGTCTATAGCAGAGATAGTTTTGTGATTCCTATGGGTAAACGAATTAGTGAAGATGATCCGTATTTTTCACAAATTAGTCGTCAGTGGTCGGATACTTTACGTCGTGGTTTACAGGAAATGCCTAAACCTACAGATGATTATTGGCGTTAAAAGGTATTTCAAATAAAAAAATCCAAGCAAGCTTGGATTTTTTTATTTACTAAATTATTAAGTACTTTGACGGACTGGACGAGTGCTTAAGCGGCAAAGTAATTCATAACCAATTGTGCCGTTAGCTTCAGCAACGTCATCAACTAAACGATGATTACCCCAAAGTTCCACTTGGGTACCAAGTTTTACCTGAGTATTTGTGACATCAATCGCTATCATATCCATACTTACACGTCCTACAACTGGACAAAGTTTGCCATCAATAGCGACAAAATTTTGCTTAACATAAGCTCTTGGATAACCATCACCATAGCCAATAGAAACTATGGCAATATCCATAGCCTGTTGGGCGCAAAAAGTTGAACCATAACCCACATGTTCACCAGCTTGAATATGGTTTAACGCGATAACTTCTGCTGTGAAAGTCATAACTGGTTTTAAATCAAGCTCATGTACTGTTTTATCTGCAAAAGGTGAAGCACCGTAGAGCATAATACCTGGTCGTACATAGTCAAAATTCAGTTCTGGCCATTTAAAAATAGCCGCTGAATTACAGCAAGACGCTAAAACTGGTTCACAAACTTGTTTTACTTGCAAAAATTGCTGTTTTTGTTGTTCATTTAAAGGATGGTCTACATCTGCATTGGCAAAATGCATAGCAAGTACACAGGTAAATCCTTCAGATTTTAAAGTTTTAATGACTTCAATAATTTCTGGGTTTTTAAAACCTAAACGATTCATACCGCTATTTAATTTAACCCATACTTTTAAGCCTTGGGCAATGTATGCTTGTTTGTGTTTAATTAACCATTCAAACTGTTGTTGATGATGAATAACACATTCAAATTTTTGCTCAATTGCGACGGGCATTTCATCTTCAGAAAATACGCCTTCAATTAAAGTAACTGGTTGTTCGAAACCAAGTTCACGGATTTCTAATCCTTCTTGTAGGCAGGCGACACCAAAGGCATCTGAGGCATTTAAGGCTGCTAAACAGTCTTTGACTCCATGTCCGTAAGCATTGGCTTTTACCATACTTACGATTTTTGAATTTGCTGCGAGTTGTTTGACACGGTTTAAATTATATTGAAGCGCTTGGCGATCAATATAAACTGTTGCTTGACGCACCCTCATTTACTCCTTTGGGCTAGAGATAGAGTTTATTCTTCATCATCATATTGGCTGTAATACTCAGGAGAGAGATTACTAAAACGAGTATATTGGCCTTCAAAGGCAAGGCGAACGGTACCAATAGGGCCGTTACGCTGTTTACCAATGATAATTTCTGCGGTGCCTGCTTCTTTAGATTCTTTGTTATAGACTTCATCACGGTAAATGAACATGATTAAGTCGGCATCCTGTTCAATCGCACCCGATTCACGTAAGTCGGACATTACTGGGCGTTTATTTGGGCGGTTTTCCAGACTTCGGTTAAGCTGAGAAAGTGCAATCACAGGGCAGTGCATTTCTTTTGCCAAGGCTTTTAAGCTTCGTGAAATTTCCGAGATCTCGCCAACACGGTTATCGCCCATACCCGGAACTTTCATTAATTGTAAATAATCGACCATGATACAGCCGATTTTACCATCATGCATTTTTGCAATACGTCTAGCTCGGGCACGAACCTCGGTTGGTGGTAAAGCTGACGAATCATCAATGTATAAATGCATTTGTTGAAGCTGCAAAATAGTACCAGTAACTTTAGTCCACTCATCTGCATCTAAATTACCTGAACGTAAATGTCCTTGGTGAACTTTACCCATTGCGGATATTAGACGCATTGCAATTGAGTCAGCTGGCATCTCCATAGAGAATACGAGAGCAGGAAGTTTATTGTATTGCAAAACACTTTCAACCAAGTTCATGGCAAAGGTAGTTTTACCCATAGACGGACGTGCCGCGACAATAATTAAATCTCCAGGTTGCATACCGGAAGTTTTATTATCGAGCTCTAAGAAGCCAGTAGTTAAACCAGTAATATTGCCATCGAGTTTTGAAAGTTCATCAAGTTTACTAATAACATCGGCTGTTACAGAGCTTATTGCTTTAGGACCAGAATCTTTTTTATTGTTATTGTGCTGTTCAGCTAAAGAGAAAATACTGGTTTCGGCCAAATCTAAAATTTCACTAACACCACGCCCTTTTGTGTCATAAGCATTTTGTAAAATTTCAGTACTTACCTTGATCATACTTCTTAGTGTAGAGAATTCTTTAATTTTGGTTGCATAGGTTTCAAGGTTATAGAAACTTGAAGGTGAATCAGCCATAAGCTGCATTAAATATTCTTCACCACCAATAGCATCAAGTAAGTTTTGTTTTAAAAGCCAGTCATTCACTAATACCGCATCGTACGGTGAATTTTCCTGCGCTAATTTTTCAATTGCACGGTAAATATATTTATGACGAGTGGCATAAAAATCATTTTCTTTGAGTAGGTCACTGATTTGTTCAAAAGATTCAGCAACGGTCATCAATGCAGCAAGCACTGCTTGTTCAATGGCTAAATTGTGTGGGGGAGTGCGAAACTCTTTAAGTTGGCCTGATTCACTCGTCTTATTTTCTGTTAGAGATGAAAGCGTTAAAGAAGTGGCATTCGCCTGAGACATAATTAGACCTGATGATAAAATGTGTGCACAAAAAAGGGTTTTAAGCCGAGAACTATCTTAAAACAAAAATAAATAAACTACCTAATTAAAAAACCAATTAAACTGAAGAACTGATCAGGAATTAATATATCTAATTTTATTTCATAAATTTAAGAGATAAAAAAAGAGCATGCGTGAGCATGCTCTTTTTTTGATGAGAAATTACTCAGATACGATAGTAACGAGAACTTCTGCAACAACATCATGATGCAATTGGATTGCGATGTTGAATTCACCAGTGTGACGAAGCGCACCGTTTGGTAAACGAACTTCTGCACGGTCAACTGTAAGACCAGCATTCGTTAACGCGTCAGCGATGTCACGAGTACCGATAGAACCGAAGAGTTTACCTTCGTCACCAGCTTTAGCAGTGATAACGATGTTAACTTCATTCAATTGTTCAGCACGTGCTTGAGCAGCAGCTAATACTTCAGCTTCTTGCTTCTCAAGTTCAGCACGACGAGCTTCAAAAGCAGCAGTGTTAGCTTCAGTAGCTGCAACTGCTTTACCTTGAGGGATAAGGAAGTTACGGCCATAACCAGCTTTAACTGATACTTTATCGCCTAATTTACCAAGGTTCTTAATGCGTTGTAATAAGATAACGTCCACAGATCACCTCACTTATGGTTGTCAGTGTACGGAATCAAAGACAAATAGCGAGCTTGTTTGATAGCAAGTGCTAATTGACGTTGATAACGAGCTTTAGTACCAGTGATACGGCTAGGAACAATCTTGCCGTTTTCAGTGATGTACTGTTTTAAAGTGTCGATATCTTTGTAGTCGATGTACGCAACATTCTCAGCTGTAAAGCGGCAGAACTTGCGACGACGGTAAAAACGTGCCATTGATGTTCTCCTTATTCAGCTTCTTGAGCAACTTGCTGTGCTTCTTCGCGTTGAGCTTTACGCGCACGCTTTTCTTCAGCACTCTTAGCAAGCAATGACTCTTCAGTGATTGCGTGTTCACGACGGATGATAAGGTTACGAATGATCGCGTCGTTATAACGGAATAATTCTTCTAACTCATCAAGCGTAGTTTGACCACATTCAACATTCATAAGAATGTAGTGCGCTTTGTGAATTTTGTTAATTGGGTAAGCCAATTGACGACGGCCCCAATCTTCTAAACGGTGAATTTGACCATCAGCTTCTTTGATCTGAGAGATATAGCGTTCAACCATACCTACAACTTGATCGCTTTGGTCTGGATGTACCAAAAGTACGATTTCGTAATGACGCATTGTCAGCTCCTTACGGTTTAAACAGCCCCTAAAAAATTAGAAGCAAGGAGTCATAGCTAAAATATAAATAGCTACGTCGCAAAAAATGCGAAGGCTGAATTATAGGTAAAAATTAGACTAAAAACAAATCTTTTGATAAGAAATATGAAAAGTTGTTTTTGAGGAGGAAATCCTCCCTTAATTAAAAGAGAGGAAGATTTGGAGCAGGGGATTGATAGGTAAAGCTAAAGCTCAAACTTAACAGGGTAATTAATATGACCGAGTAGAGGAAAAAACGTTTAGCCCAAAGTTGATCGTTTTCGGCTTTGAATCCAATAATCGATAAATAGAACCAGTATGCGGTTAAAGCATTAAAGGTAATTAAAAAGAATACATTGGTATAACCAAAACAATATAACCCGTTCAAAACAGCTGCAAATAACAGGATATATATTACACATTCAATTTTCGTACGATAAATAGAACGTGCTACAGGCAAAATTGGAATTCCTGCATTTTTGTAATCATCAAAACGATAAATTGCAATTGCCCAAGAGTGAGGCATTTGCCATAAACCGTATGCTAAAAACAAAAGCAAGGCTGCCACATCAAATTGATGAGTTACCGCTGTATAACCAATAACAGGAGGACTCGCTCCGGAGATACTACCAATAACGGTTTGATGGATTGAGGTACGTTTGGTCCACAAGCTATAAAAACCGACATAGACAACAAAACCAATTACTGCAAACAAAAATGCGTAACCATTTACACCAAACCACAAAATGCTAAAACCAATTATCCCAAGTAGAAACGCATATATAAGCGCAACAGTAGGAGAGATGGTTTTTTTAACAAGTGCGCGGTTTTGAGTGCGCTGCATCTTTGTATCAATATCTTGATCAATAACATTATTGACAACACAACCTGAGGCAACGACTAACGTTGTTCCAATGAGAGTGAGCAATAATAATAAGATGTCTATAGAGCCTTGGGCGGCTAAGAAGAAGCCGCCCAAGGTGGTAACGAAATTACCGAAGAGAATTCCTGGTTTAGTCAGGAATAAATACTTTTTCAACATGACAATCAGTTTAGATCATCATATTGTAGTGAAGATAATTCATAATCCACACAGAACCGATTAACAGTACAGCGATACATAGGATCGTGTAGATAAATGCAATCATATTCCAGCGTTGTTCAGATGATGTATTCATGTGTAAGAAGTACACAAGTTGTACAAGAACCTGAGCAACGGCAGTAATTGCAATCACTGTAACTAAAAGACCGCGGCTGAAACCACCTGCCATCACCATCCCGAATGGGATGATAGTAAGGATAACAGATAGAATAAAACCTACAGTGTATTGCTTAAAGTTACCGTGTGACGCACCAGCAGCATTATGCTCATGACTACTCATTAGAGAACTCCCAGTAAGTAAACGACGCTGAATACACAGATCCAAACGATGTCAAGGAAGTGCCAGAACAAGCTTAAGCAAGCAAGACGACGTGTATTCGGTAAAGTCAAACCTTTAGTTTTGATTTGATACATCAATACCAACATCCACACTAAACCAGAAGTTACGTGGATACCGTGCGTACCAACCAAAGTAAAGAACGATGACAAGAATGCACTATGAGTTGGACCATGACCTTCCTCTACAAGGTGATGGAATTCATAGAGCTCCATACCGATGAAGGTTGCACCAAAAAGGAATGTAATAAATAACCAAGTAATAACTTGATTTACATTCTTTTTATAAGAGGCAAGTACAGCAAAACCGAAAGTTACCGATGAAATCAATAAGGCAAATGTTTCAGTTAACACGTAGCCTAATGAATTATGGAACAGGTCATATGCACTTGGAGTCCCTGCTGGAACATGACTGCTTAATACAGCGAACGCAATGAAGAGTGATCCGAAAAGAATCAAGTCACTCATCAAGTATGTCCAGAAACCAAAGACCGTTAAATCTGTATCATCATGTTCATGATGACCATCGTGGCCATGGTTGTCGTGATGAAGTACTTCAGCCATTTCCTTAGTCCTTCTTCAAGTGTTTTTCAAGTAAAGCATAGCGTTCGTTTTCAATACGCTCAACTTCAGCAGCTGGAACATAGTAATCAACATTCTTAGTGAATGAGCTTACGATCAAGCTAATAACAGCTGAAACGAATGAAACAACAACGAGCCACCAAATATGCCAGATAAGTGCAAAGCCAAGAAGTGTAATGAACATTGCAATGACAAAACCAGCAGCACGATCAGTCGGCATGTGGATGTCTTCATATTTAGTATTACGTGCGTATGCTACACCGTTTTCTTTGTCAGTCCAGAAACGGTCAATACCGCTACCATCTGGTTCATGCGCAAAGTTATAGAATGGAGCAGGGGAAGAAGTAGCCCATTCAAGTGTACGAGCATCCCATGGATCGCCTGTGTGGTCCATGTTTTGGTGACGTTGTAAGAAACCAACGATGATTTGCATTAAGAAACATGCAATACCAATCGCAACAAGAACAGCACCAAATAATGCAATCGCAAGGTATGGATCCCATTCAGGGTTGTCATATGTATTCAAACGACGAGTCATACCCATGAAACCAAGGATATAAAGTGGCATGAATGCAAAATAGAAACCAAAGAACCAGAACCAGAATGCAGCTTTACCCCATGCTTCATTGAGCTTCCAACCAAACATTTTTGGCCAGTAGTAAATGATGCCGGCAAACATACCAAACACCACACCACCAATAATTACGTTATGGAAGTGAGCGATCAAGAATAATGAGTTGTGTACCAAGAAGTCCGCAGGCGGAACAGCCATAAGTACACCAGTTAAACCACCGATACCGAATGTTACAAGGAAGCCGAGCGTCCATAACATTGGAGTAGTAAAGGTGATGCGACCTTTGTACATGGTGAATAACCAAGAGAAGATTTTCACACCAGTAGGAATCGCAATAACCATGGTCATGATACCGAAGAACGCGTTAACGTTCGCACCAGCACCCATGGTAAAGAAGTGGTGAAGCCATACAACAAACGCAAGAACAGTAATCGCGATAGTTGCATACACCATAGACTTGTAACCGAACAACGCTTTACGAGAGAAGGTTGCAACGATTTCTGAGTATAGACCAAATGCTGGTAATACCAAGATATATACTTCAGGGTGACCCCATGTCCAGATCAAGTTCACATAAAGCATTGGGCTACCGCCAAGCTCATTTGTGAAGAAATGGAAGCCAAAGTAACGGTCTAATGTAAGCATTGCAAGCGTACCTGTTAATACAGGGAATGATGCAATGATTAATACTGCCGTACAAAGTGAAGTCCACGTGAAAATAGGCATGTCCATTAATTTCATGCCAGGTGCACGCATCTTGATGATGGTAACGAAGAAGTTAACACCGGATAAAAGCGTACCTAGACCAGAAACCTGAAGTGCCCAGATATAGTAGTCAACACCTACACCAGGAGAATATTGAATACCAGACAGAGGAGGGTAAGCCATCCAACCAGTCGCAGCAAATTCACCTAATACAAGTGAAAGCATCATTAAACCAGCAGCACCAGCGAATAACCAGAAGCTTAAAGAGTTCAATAATGGGAAAGCAACGTCACGAGCACCAATCTGTAAAGGAACAGAGATGTTCATCATACCTACAACGAGACCCATTGCTACGAAGAAGATCATGATTACACCGTGTGCGGTGAAGATCTGGTCGTAATGGTCAGGATGTAAATAACCTTCACCACCGCCTTTAGCGAGGAAAAGTTGTAAACGCATCATGATCGCATCGGCGAAACCACGCAAAAGCATGACGACAGATACGATGATATACATGATACCAATTTTTTTATGGTCTACAGTTGTAAACCATTCTTTCCACAAATATCCCCATTTTTTGAAATAGGTGATACCGCCAAGCACAGCAATTGCACCAAGTGCCATAAAGACCATGGTGACAAGTACGATTGGCTCTGTCGGGATAGAGTCCCAACCCAATTTACCAAAAATCATATCCATGTCTTATTCCCCTTGAGCAGCGTGTTCAGCTGCAGCATGAGTTTCTGCTGTTGCATGCCCAGCAGAGTGGTCAGCACCATGATAGTTACTCATATAATGGTTGATAACTGTTTCAAACAGTTTTGGTTCAACTGAAGAGTAATAAGTCACAGGGTGTGGCTTAGTCGGGAACGGTTTCATCGCTTCTGCTTTAGCAAGCGCTTCTTGATCACCAGCAGCTTTAGCACGATTGACTAAATGCTCGATTTGGTGCTTAGAACGATCGCCATCACGTAAGGTTGCCAATTCAGCTTGGTCAAGCGTAGCTTTTTGCACTGCTTCTGGATTAATAGTTGAACCATTACCAGCTTTAACTGCTGCTACCCATTCGTTGAATTGTTGCTCTGTAACGCTATGCGCTTTGAAACGCATTTGAGAGAAACCATAGCCTGAGTAGTTAGAAGAGAAACCACGATATACACCAGTTTCATTTGCTAACAAATGAAGGTGAGTTTGCATACCTGCCATTGCGTAAATCTGGCCACCTAACTGCGGAATGAAGAATGAGTTCATTGTGAAGTTAGACGTGATTTTGAAACTTAACGGAGTTTTTTCTGGGAAACGTACTTCGTTAACAGTCGCAATGTTTTGTTCAGGATAAATAAAAATCCACTTGAACTGTTCAGCAATAACCTGAATAGTTAAAGGTGCTTTATCTGATTCTAAAGGACGGTATGGGTCATACTTGTGGGAACCCCACCAAGTTAACCAAGCTAAAATACCAATAATAATGACAGGGATACCCCATACTACAACTTCAATTGCAGTTGAGTGTGCCCATGTAGGTTTATAGTCTGCATCTTTATTTGACGCACGATATTTCCAACCAAACCATAATGCCATGATGATTGAAGGAATCACCACGAGTAACATTAAATAGATCGCAGTCATCATAAGGTCACTTTGACCTTGACCAACTGGACCTTTAGAGTTTAGAAGTACCATATCACCACCACACCCAGTCAAAAGTGCGGCAAGCGTTGATAAAGACAATACAGCTAAAATCGTTTGTCTCATTTTACAACCTCGGTGAAGAGTCCCATTCCCTAATTAAATATGGGATAGCGATTAAAGTGTCGCATGATTGAGAACGCTAGTCTTAAAATTTAGACTTCTCAATGATGCGACACCGCTACGTTGTAGGGCATTATGCCTCATATCGACAAACTAAGCTACATGTAAAGCAGCTTGAAATAATTGTTTTAAAACCCGATTTTTTTTGTAGGGTATCGAATTATGATGGAGCTTTTATTTAAATATCAACTCTCTATAGAAAAAAGGAGGCGGGGCGCCTCCTTTTTTTTAGACATTAAATGAATCAGTCATTCACTGTCATTTGATCACTTTTGTTCTTGCAATTTTGTCATGTAAAGCCTGTCGCTTTTGTCCTAATGCAAAAGCATAGTCAATAATTGTACTAATTGGCATAAATAGTAAGTTTAATATAATGAAAACGATACTTCTGAGTAAGAAGATACGTGTTAGATTAACTTTACCATTAGTTTCAGCATCGACAATTTTAATTCCGACAATTTTTTTACCAATACTTTGCCCAAACTTGGTCAACAAAAATGCTTGAATAGCGAGCATTATTACTACATAAAGTAACATTGTATGCCACGCTTCCACTGGAATTAGTGTAAAAAGCTGCTGCTGAAGTTCAGCTGCTTTGGTTGATGCAACTTCAGCAGACTGCATCTGTTTTTGTAACTCAAAAAGTTGTTTATATTGAGTTTCGTTAAAGAAAAAAGATGGAATGGCTGCAATAGGTAGCCAAAGTAATAAGTCAATAATTTTTGCAAGCGCACGAGATGAAATTGAAGCAAGTTCATGTGTCTTAGTCTCGACTCGAATTTGCTGGATAGTCTCGTTATAAGGCGTATTTGTATTTGCTGAAAAAGCAGAATAACCCGTAGGTTGATATACAAGTTTACCTTGGGTTAATTCTCCTAAAGCTTTCCATTCTGTCATGCCTTCATGCCAAGCTAAATCAGTAAGTAAAACTTGTTGGCTTGCCAACATCTGATTTAGTTGCTCTAAGGTATAAGGCCCAGCTTGTTGATTATTACGTGCCAAGTAAATTTGCATAAGTAAAAATTCTCTATTCTAAAGATGAAAAAAGACCCACGGATGGGTCTTTTTCTATAACAAATTAGATTTGCTTGATTTTTTCTTCAGCAAGGAAGAACCATGTATCTAAAACTGAGTCAGGGTTTAAAGATACTGATTCAATACCTTGTTCCATTAGCCATTTTGCAAGGTCAGGGTGGTCAGATGGTCCTTGACCGCAAATACCGACATATTTACCGGCTTTACGACAAGCATGAATTGCCATAGAAAGAAGAGCTTTTACAGCAGCATCGCGCTCATCGAATAAGTGAGAAACAATACCAGAGTCACGATCAAGACCAAGTGTTAATTGAGTTAAATCGTTAGAGCCGATAGAGAAACCATCGAAGTGTTCAAGGAATTGTTCAGCTAATAATGCGTTAGTTGGTAATTCACACATCATGATGACTTTTAAGCCATTCTCGCCGCGCTTCAAGCCATTTTGAGCCAGCAACTCAATCACGCGTTTTGCTTCAGATACTGTACGCACAAATGGAATCATGATTTGGATATTGGTTAAACCCATTTCATCACGAACTTTTTTAAGCGCGCGGCATTCAAGTTCGAAACAATCACGGAAGTTGTCCGAAACATAACGGCTTGCACCACGGAAACCAAGCATTGGGTTTTCTTCTTCCGGCTCGTATAACTTACCGCCAATAAGGTTTGCATATTCGTTTGACTTAAAGTCAGACATACGAACAATGACTGGTTTATCAGCAAAAGCAGCTGCAAGTGTTGCAATGCCTTCCACTAGTTTTTCAACATAGAATTCTACAGGTGATGCATAGCCAGCTGTACGTGTCATTACAGCAGCACGAGTTTCACGAGGTAAGCTTTCAATGTTAAGAAGGGCTTTAGGATGGACCCCAATCATTCGGTTAATAATGAACTCTAAACGAGCAAGCCCAATTCCTTCGTTTGGAATTTGAGCAAAGTCAAAGGCACGGTCAGGGTTGCCTACGTTCATCATGATTTTGAATGAAAGTTTAGGCATAGATTCAATAGAGTTACGTTGAACTTCAAAATCTAATGCACCTTCATAGATGAAACCAGTGTCACCCTCAGCACAAGAAACAGTAACTTCTTGACCATCAGTTAATACTTCAGTTGCGTTACCACAACCTACAATTGCTGGTACACCAAGTTCACGAGCAATAATTGCAGCATGACACGTACGACCACCACGGTTAGTGATGATAGCCGCAGCACGTTTCATTACTGGTTCCCAATCTGGGTCAGTCATGTCTGATACAAGTACGTCACCGTCTTGTACTTTGTCCATTTCTTTAATTGAGTTAACAATACGGACTTTACCAGAACCGATACGCTGCCCAATTGAACGGCCTTCACAAAGTACAGTACCTTTTTGCTTGAGTAGGTAACGTTCCATTGTGCCAACATTTTGGCGGCTTTTTACGGTTTCAGGACGAGCTTGAACAATATAGATTTGACCATCGTCACCATCTTTTGCCCATTCAATATCCATCGGAGCGCCATAATGTTGCTCAATAATAAGCGCTTGTTTAGCTAACTCTTGTAATTCATGATCATTTAATGCGAACTGTTGACGTTCTTGTTTTTCAACGTCGACAACAACCACAGACTTACCTGCTGAGCCTTCTTCACCATAAATCATTTTCTGGTGCTTAGAGCCAAGATTACGGCGTAATACCGCATGTTTTCCAGCATTTAATAATGGTTTAGAAAGGTAGAATTCATCAGGGTTAACCGCACCTTGCACAACCATTTCACCTAAACCGTAAGATGCAGTAATGAATACGACATCACGGAAACCAGACTCGGTATCTAGGGTAAACATTACACCCGCAGCGCCAGTTTCAGAGCGCACCATGCGCTGAACACCCGCAGATAATGCGACAACATCATGATCGAAGCCTTGGTGTACACGATAAGAAATAGCACGGTCATTATATAAAGAAGCAAATACTTCTTTGATGGCGATAAGTACGTTATCAATACCGCGAATATTCAAGAAAGTTTCTTGTTGACCCGCGAAAGATGCATCTGGTAAATCTTCAGCAGTTGCAGATGAACGAACGGCAACCGCGATATCAGGGTTGCCGTTAGAAAGTTCTGTAAAAGCGGCGCGAATTTCTTGTTCTAAGGTTGCAGTGAGTGGAGTCTCTACAATCCATTGACGAATTTTAGCGCCTGTTTCTGCAAGTGCATTTACGTCATCAACGTTAAGCTGTGCAAGTTCTGCTTGAATTCGAGCGTTAAGACCGCTTTGGTCTAAGAACTCACGATAGGCCTGTGCAGTTGTTGCAAAACCACCAGGTACCGATACACCAGCATTTGATAAATGGCTGATCATTTCACCCAAAGATGAGTTTTTCCCACCTACGAGTTCGACATCGTGTTTCCCTAATTTTTCTAGACCGATTACGCGCGCTTCCAAAGTTTTCACTCCACTTTTGCAGTATTAATGTCTATCTTGGCATGAAATTAAAAAAATAAAGTGCTTAGTTGAGAATTTTACTAAGCGACAGTCATGTAAGATCAGTTTACTATAAAGATTATATAGCACTAAGACAAATGTTTAAGGAGAATTTTAATGTCAGAAAGTAAACAATTTAAGCGGAGTGTTTTTTTTATTTCTGATGGAACTGCGATTACTGCCGAGACCCTTGGACATTCGTTATTAGCCCAATTTCCCAATGTAGATTTTGATATTCACATCATGCCTTATATTACAACTGAAGAGGCAGCAATGGCAGTTGTGGTTGAGATTAATAAATGTCAAACCAGAGATGGATGCTTACCATTAGTATTTGATACTTTAGTTGATCCGCATGTACGAGAAATTATTAATACGGCTAAAGCAGTTAATCTAGATGTGTTTGAAGGATTAATTAGTAAACTAGAGCAGGAGCTCGGTACACCACCAACCACACTGGTTGGGCAAACACATGCGGTAACCGACTCTGAATATTATAAAGCCCGTATTGATGCTGTTCACTTTGCACTTGATAACGATGATGGGGCACGCACCCGACACTATGACAAAGCTGATTTAATTTTAATTGGTGTGTCTCGTTCCGGAAAAACTCCGACTTCTATTTATCTATCTTTACAGTTTGGTATTCGTGTTGCTAACTATCCTTTAACCGAAGAAGATTTAGATGATAACCGTTTACCAGCAGTATTAAGAGAACACCGTAGTAAGCTCTTTGGTTTAATGATTGACGCAGAACGTTTAGTGGCGATTCGAAGTGAGCGTAAAGCGAATAGTCGATACGCAAGTTTTAGCCAGTGCCAAATGGAATTAAGAGCGATTGAAGGTATTTATATTTCAGAAGGTATTAAATATTTAAATGTAACTGAAATGTCGATTGAAGAAATCTCTACTCGTATTTTACAAATGACTGGTTTAAAACGACGTATCGGTTAATTAAATCAAATATTTATTTAAACCATTCAATTTGAATAATATTAATATATTGGAATTGAATGGTTTTTTATTTTCAATACATATTAAAAATAAAAGTTTTAAATATAAAACGCTAAGTTAATAAATAGTTTCTGATTAGTTATCAACGTGTAAATTTTTTATGGGGAGTTTGTGAGATAAAATAAGCTTTTTGAAAAGAAATGTATATAAAATAATAATCTATATTTTAATAAATAGTTGTTTTTAATTATTTTTTAAATAAACAAATACTTTTTTCTACACATTTTCCATTTATTAACTCTATCGCTTGTTATTTTATTATTGTGATGCATTTCACATTTTTAACTATAATTTCCCATCTCGATATGGGACTATCCGATTATCAAAATGCTAAAAAAATGTGTTTTTTCATTGGTATATCTCTTACCAATTCATTTATACGCAGCTCAAGTTGATGTACTGCGTGAGCAAGCTGTTCAAAATTATAGAGCAGGCCAAACTCAACAGGCTGTTTCTCAACTCGATCAATTGTTAAAACATTATCCGTATGATCAAAAATTGCTTGCTGATTATTTAATTGTTATGTCAAGTGAAAAAAAGGATCTGACGAATTTTTCCAATTTTTTAGAAAATATTAATTATGTGAATTTTCCTGAATATGCAAAGTTACCTTTAATTCGAAATTTTCGTGATTTTAAACATTTTCAAACAGCAATTGATTGGTCAAATAAACTTAATATTCAAAAATCAGTCGATGGGCGTATCTTACTATCGGTTTTATATGCTGAAGCTCAGGACTCAACGAATGCTAAAACTCAGTTATCAAATATCAACATTAAAGGTTTAAATACTGATCAGTTGGTACAGGTTGCATATGCTTACCGTTTAATAAATTTGCCCGTAGAGGCCTTAGCTACAATTGAACAAGCTTATCAGCAAAATTCTAAGTCTTCAGCTGTTTTGCAAGAGTATGTTTATGACTTGGCTGCTATTGGGGTATATAAAAAAGCCCAGCAATTACTTCAAGTTAACGAAAAAAATCAGCAAACTCAGCAGTTACAGCAAACTTTACAAGTCAGTGAGTTTTCTCAGCATGTCAATAATGCAATTGCCCGCTATAAATACTTAAATCGCCAAGGCTTATCAGATGCAGAAAGCTATGCCGAATTAGATGCTGTGTTAGAACAAGGGCAAAAAATACAACAGCAAATGTCACCAAACAACCCTAACTATTTAAGGTTTCACTACGATTATTTGTATGCGCTAGATTTTAGAGGGCGTTCAAAAGCGGTTATAGAGAATTTCACCCAGTTGAATATTCCACTCGAAAAATTACCGGCATATGTACGTCATGCAATTGCTGATAGTTGGCGAATTCAAACATGAGGTGCGACAGTTTCAAAAGCCATATGATAATCAACAAGCTGAGCAAATTTCTCTAATGGTGTAAGCCAATCTAACGCCTTTCTAGGACGAGTATTCAGTGACATGGCAACTTGATTTAAATAATGCTGATCTGCCTGATTTAAATCAATCCCTTTAGGTAAATATTGCCTAATTAAACCATTCATATTTTCGCATGTGCCTTTTTGCCAAGGTGAATGTGGGTCACAGAAATATACATCTATGCCTAAATCTTCTTCGAGTATTTTATGTTCTGACATCTCGCGTCCACGGTCATAGGTCAACGTTTTACGCAGTTCTGCAGGTAAATATTTCAGAGCTTCAGTTAAAGCCTTGCGCACTGA
>NZ_JFWX01000045.1:0-29357 GCF_000588095.1 Acinetobacter sp. 1130196
TCCGATTTACCAGTGCAGCGATTAAGTTAATGCGTAAACCGAATCTTTTCCGTCTATTTCGATAGCGTTCACTTAATATTCTAAATGTTTTCAATTGACTATTAATATGTTCGATCACAACTCGTATTTTTCCAATCATTTTATTGTACTTTTTCTCAACATCAAATAAGGGTAAATTCTTCTTTTTCTTTATTGGCATCAATAATTTAAAGCCATCTTGCTCTAATCCGTAGTACCCTAAATCGGTCATAACATATTTACAATGTTTGAATTTTTTAACCGTTCTTCTTGCCAATTTAATGTCATGCTGACTGCCATTCGATATATCTAGCCCTATGATTTGTTTGCTGTTCGGATGATAGATCACTTGTGCTTTTAGCGTATGTTTCTTCTTTTTACCACTGTAGAACTTACTCTGATTTTTTTTTCGGACGTTCTATTGAACATTCTGTCGCATCAATAATGACCCAGTTAAACTGTTCGTCTGCTGTGGTAATGCTTCGTTTTGGCAGAGTAAACCGTCTTGATTTCATCAATGCATCTTCAACCTTTTTAATGGTTCGATTCACATTACTTTCAGCGATATGGTAATTTGCAGCCAACTCCAATTGAGTGCTGTAATTCCGTAAGTAATTGAGTGTTAATAATAATTGATCCTCTATAGCTAAAGTATGAGGACGCCCAGATTTCTTTTTAAGTGATTCTACTTCTTTTAAAACTTCGATCATTTCACTAAAAACTGGTCGAGGTACACCAACCAAGCGCTGGAATTCAGAATCTGAAAAACGATTTAATTTCTGATATCTCATGAAATTTAGATTGAGGTGGTTTTTACTTTCGCAAGAGGTCTATTCTAATAAATAAACTTTTAATAAAGCCTTGCATATTATTCACTTACCAAAGTTAAGTATATTTAATGCCGCGTATTAAAGTAGATTTCACGTAATTTGTATATTTTTAAAATTCAATGTTTTATGTAAAGAATCACATATTTTTAAAACATATTGCGGTGTTTCAAATTATTATCGTATATCCTGCAACCATTTAAGAAATCATATTAAATTACTATGAATTTCAAATAATTAAAAAGCCGACACGAAGCCGGCTTTTTAATATTAAGTTTTATTTAAATGTTTCTAATAATTCTCTTTGAGCATTATGTAATTTTTCACCCTCAGCAGGCTGCGCACGTATCCAAGTACCATCCCCTTGTAATAACCAAGCTTGCTGGTTATCTTGCAAATAATTAAGAAGACCTTGCTGATAAATACGTTTTTTCAACGCAGGATCTTCAATTGGGAAACATGCTTCAACACGATTAAATAAGTTACGGTCCATCCAGTCAGCACTTGAACAATAAATGCGGGCATCACCATTATTACTAAAATAATAAACACGTGTATGTTCAAGGAAACGTCCTACAATTGAACGTACACGAATATTTTCCGATAAATTTGGTAAACCTGGACGTAAGCAACAAATCGAACGAATAATGAGATCTACCTGCACGCCAGCTTGAGAAGCTTCGTATAATTTATTAATGAGTTGAACTTCAGTTAATGCATTTACTTTCACAATAATTTGGGCTTTACGACCAGCCTTTGCATTGGCAATCTCTTCATCAATGAAATTGATGAGCTGAGCATGCAAAGTAAAAGGAGCATGGAGTAATTTTTTCAGTTTTGCCATTTTGCCCATACCAGTCAGCTCTTGGAAAATGCGGTGTACATCTTCACACAAGTCTTTATCGGTCGTCATGAGACCATAATCGGTATAGATACGGGCATTCATAGCATGGTAGTTACCTGTTCCTAAATGAACATAACGTACCAGTTTATTGTTTTCACGGCGTACCACCATAATCATTTTGGCATGTGTTTTATAACCCACAATACCGTAAACAACTACCGCCCCTGCTTCTTGAAGTACATTTGCCACTTCAATATTTGATTCCTCATCAAAACGGGCACGTAATTCAATGACTGCTGTTACTTCTTTTCCATTACGTGCAGCTTCGGCCAAGACTTGAACAATTTCAGAGTCCGCTCCACTGCGGTAAAGCGTTTGTTTAATTGCGAGCACCTGTGGGTCACGTGCTGCTTCACGGAGTAACTGAATAACAGGAGCAAATGATTCAAAAGGATGATGCAGTAAAATATCCTGCTTTTGCATAGCCGAGAAAATACTCTCGGTCTTTTTAAACACTTTCGGTACGACTGGCGTGTGTGAGTCGTAACGTAAATGAGGACGTTTAAAGTTTGAAACCAGACGGGCTAAGTTTACAGGGCCATCAACTTTGTATAGTTGTTCTTCGTTTAAGTCGAATTCTTCAAGCAAATATTCATAAATATGTTGTGGACAGTTGTGAGTTACTTCCAAACGAACTGCACGACCAAATCGTCGTGAACTTAATTCACCTTTTAAAGCTTTAGCTAAATCTTCAACGTCTTCATTGAGCGCCAAATCCGCATTACGAGTTACGCGGAATTGATAGCATCCAGTTGCAGTCATGCCAGGGAACAAGTCTGATACGTGTTCATGAATAATTGCGGACAGCATAACATGATGCTCTTTGCCACCCGTTAGTTCGTCTGGTAATCGTACAACACGTGGCAATGAACGCGGCGCTGGTACAACAGCTAAATCAATTTGACGGCCAAACGCATCTTTACCTTCTAAGGTCACAATAAAGTTTAAGCTTTTATTGACTAAGCGTGGAAATGGATGGGCTGGATCTAAGCTAATTGGTGTCAACACAGGTGCGACCTGTTCCTGAAAATACTTTTTCACCCACGCCGATTGAGCTGGTGTTAACTCCCCACGACGCAAGAAGCAAATATCTTCCTCACGAAGTTTAGGTAAAATTTCTTCGTTTAAAATACGATATTGACGTTCAATTGCAGCGTGAGCAGTTTCAGAGATTTTTTGTAAGACTTGTCTTGGTGTTAAGCCATCTGGACTTCGACTTTCATTACCTAGAGCATATTGCTCCATGACTCCCGCCACACGAATTTCAAAAAACTCATCTAAATTACGCGAAAAAATCAGTAAGAAATTCATTCGCTCTAATAGAGGATGTAAAGGGTCGACTGCCTGTTCCAATACACGCAAATGAAAGTCAAGAATAGACAACTCACGATTAATATAACGGTCGTTATAACTATATTCTGTTGGGGTCGTTGCTGTAATCGCTGTATTCATGTCTAAATCTATCTCTTTCCAACCAAAATCTCTGCAAAACAGTATGCTGCAAAATTATGTCAATTTTATAAAAATTAAAAAAATAACACATCTTTAAGACAGTGTTATTCAGGAATTGGGGTGCTATTCATATAACGTAAAATTACGCGTTTTCGATATTGTAGTTTACGATCATTGCGGTGATCTTGATAATATTTCGGATCAGGCAATAAGGCTGCTAAAAAAGCTGCTTGTTCGCGCGTTAAGCTTTTAGCACTTTTACCATAATAATATTGAGCAGCTGCTTCAACCCCATATAAATGTTTACCAAATTCAACCGAGTTCATATACACCTCAAGAATTCGGCGTTTTGACCACATGCGCTCCATCATCCACGTTGCTATCGTTTCTTGGCCTTTACGAATAAATGAGCGCTGATTATATAAGAACAAGTTCTTTGCAAGTTGTTGAGACACGGTAGAACCACCTGCGACAACTTCACCTTCTTCATTATTACGCTCTAGAGCAAAACGGATACCATCCCAGTCAAAGCCATGATGATGAATAAATTTTGCATCTTCGCCTGCCAAAATCGCATGTTTGAAATTGTCGCTAATATCATCATAGTCGAGCCATTCATGAACAATCGGCCGAGATGTATCTGACCAATAATCAATTCGCATAAACATGGTGGTATCAACTTCATGTGTACGCCACCAAACCAAACTTGAAAAGATCCAAAGCTGAATAAGGAGAATTGCCCCAATAAAAATTAACAACACGCGAACAATAAAAGCTTTCATGTTCGTCTTGATCTCCTGTATTCAACTTTTTTCATGTTAAGCTGTAAAGCATGTTCATATATAACAAAAGCATAGCATGACTCAAACTCAGCCTCCGCACATTAATCGTAAACTCAATGTACAAGCTTGGTGGCTGACCGCCCTACTGATCTCGATCAATGTAGGTTTGTTCATCTGGCAAATTGTATCTGGGGTGGACATAAGTGACCCAGCTATAAAAGATGCACTTCGCTGGGGAGCAGATTTTACACCACTTACTTTCTCTGGACAGCCAGAACGTTTATTTACCAGCATGTTTTTTCACTTTGGTATTATTCACCTTATGCTCAATATGTGGGCCCTATATATTTTTGGTAATGTCGCTGAAGCTTTATTTGGTCGCTTATATTTTATTGGTCTATATTTACTTGCAGGTTTGTTTGGTAGTCTTTTGAGTAGTTATATCAATATTCAAAATGGACATGAATTACTACAACATTTTGATCAAAGCTTACTTCCTCACGTAAGTGCAGGTGCATCGGGCGCTGTGATGGGATTAGGTGCAGCGTTAACCGTTCTTTCTTTATTTCCACCCTTGCCACATCAAGTCTACATACTTGATAAAAAAGCATTATTAATGATTATGGCCATTAACCTTATATTTGGTCTGGTTGCCACAGGTATTAATAATGCTGCACATGTCGGCGGTATGATTATGGGTGCCTTACTCGCACTCATTTGGTATTTAAGCTACCGCACTCAATTTAAAAGCCTCCTAAAATTCTTAGGGTTAGTGGGAGGACTTTTCATGACTGTCGGTTTCTATATTTACTGTAATCAGCTTAACTCACCATTACTTCCACTTTGGCATGAAGTTTTAATTCAGAATCCAGAAATACTGCCCTAACTTAAATCTGGTTCAACTCTCTTAAACTTTGTAGTGGCGGTAAATTACAAAGATAACCGAGTCTATATCGACCAATAAGAGCACAAAGTAACATCATGGCAAGCGGTAAAATTAACCATATTTCAATATGCCACTGTAAAGCCATATTCATTTTATAACTTGCAATTGCACTAATTACCTCGGCAAAACAGCAGGCAACAATGCCTGCTAACAGCCCTAAAAATCCAATTTCTAAACTGAGCATTTGCTTCATTTTATTTTTAGACAAACCAAATGAACGTAACAAAGCCACTTCCCGACGGCGTTCATCCATTAATAGATTTAAACAAGCAATTAAAACGAGTATTCCAGAGAAGCCAACTAAAGCTGCAAGCACAGTCACAATTTTAACCAAGACATTCATTAAGCGCTTTACTTCATCCAAAATACGGTCAACATCAATAAAAACCGTATTTGAAAATTGCTGAATCATATGGATCATTTTAGGTTGATCTTGTTTTGGCACATAAAAACTGCCCAAGTAACTACCAGCATTTTCATCTAAAGTTTTAGGTGAAAATATAAAGAAGAAGTTTGGGCTAAAACTTTCCCATTCAACATTTCTAAAATTCACAACTTTAGCCTGTAAAGTACCGTCTGGCAGGCTAAAAGTAAGCTTATCGCCAAGCTGGATACCTAGACTTTCAGCAGTTTTTGCCTCGACCGAAACTTGCCCTACAGCATTAAAAGTGGCCTGCCCCTTTGTAATGACATTGTCATTTGGCAATGTACTTGACTGAGTTAAATTTAATTCACGTCTTAAAGAATTATTTTGCTTGATCGCATCTTCAGAAAAAGGAATATCATTCTTTGCGAGTAATCGCCCCCGAACATTGGGATATAACGGTGTGCTTTGCCAACCATTTTGTTTTAATTGTTGCTCAAAAGCTTTTAAATCAAATGGAGGCAACCCGTATACAAACTGGTTTGGTGTACCCTCAGGTAACTGCTGTTGCCAGCGTTCTATTAAATCTGTTCTGAGCACGCTTAACACTGTAATAAGACTTAACCCTAAAGCCAAAGCAGTAATTTGTAAGGCACTTTGCGATGGTGAACGAATATAAAAAGACAAACGAGTTTTCATCTTTTTTAAACTACGAAGCACACCCCAAACAACGGTGTATAGCAAAATACAAAGAACGAAAATGGTAGCCAAAACTATAATGCTGAGCATTAAGTTTTCACTTAAAACTAAGCTAAAAATAACAAGACTGGTGATGCCTGCAAAAAACATAAAGAATAATGATTTTCGGGATTTTGCCTGTTCGCGAATAACTCGAATAGGTGGCGTATTTAACAATTCCCAAATGCTTGGCAAAATAAACCCAAGTAGCACAATTACACTGGTAAAAATGGCAATTGGTAAGGGACCAAGTAAAAATCCAACCACAGAAAAACTTAATTCCAGTTGTGGAATCAGTTGTAACATGAGCTCAAGTAAACCATAGCCCATCATTATTCCTAATAGACTACCAATCACAATTGAAATTACGCTGACTACGCAAAGTAGCCCAATATAGGCCCATAAAATTTGAAACTTGCTAGCACCAAAGCAACGTATTACAGCAATATGATCTTGGTTTTGCTGAACATAACGTTGGCTTGTTAAAGCAATGGCGATACCACACAATAAAATCGTTAAAATATTGGCCAATTGCAAAAAGGTATCTAGGTTTTCTAACGGACGTAATAATCTGCTATTTGATTCACTAGCATCGCGTAAACGCAACCCTATGGTTTCTTCCTGATCGTTTGCAGGTTGATGTTGTTGCTTAAATAGTTTACTAAAGTTCTGAACCTGTTCAGGCTGACCAGACATTAACAGTCGATAATCAATTCTACTGCCTGTTTGAATTGCATGGGTTCTAGCAATATCTGCTTGATGAATAATAACTGTGGGCGAAAAACCTGAAAAACCGAGTTCTTGATTTGAATCTCGCACAATTACGCCGCTAAAGTGAAATTGGGCATCTGCAATAGATACCGTATCGCCAAGTTTAACTTTAAGTAAATCAGCTGCTCTTTGACTTAGCCACACTTGACCAGGTTGAATACTCTGTGCACTAGGCTCAATCTCAAGTTTTCCTCTTAATGGGAACGCATGTTCTATAGCTTTCACATTGACCATGACAAACTGATCTTGAGTATGTGCCATTGAACTAAACATAGTCACATGAGTCTGCTTTAAGCCAATCTGTTCCGCCTTTTTTTGCCATTTAGTGTCTAGAGGTTCATTATTCGACAGAACCAAATCAGCTGCTAACATTTGCGAGGCTTGTAGGCTAACCGCATTTTTAACTTGGTCATTACTAAACTTAAGAGCCGTGGTCGCACTAATCGCAAGTGAAAGCGCAATGATGAGTAAATATAACCCTCCAGTGCGAAAGCTTTGTAGCAAAAGTGGCTTAAGTAGATTACGCATAGTCTAACCACCCTGTACTGTCTTTAAACAACCATCATTTAATTCAACATGACGCTGGCAAAGTCCAGCCAAATTGCGATCATGTGTGACCAAAATAAGCGTCGTACCGAGCTCTTTATTTAAATCAAAAAGTAGCCGTTCAATTTCTTGGGCTGTTTGACCATCTAGGTTTCCAGTAGGTTCATCTGCAAAAATAATTTGTGGTTCTGCAATAAGTGCCCGTGCAATTGCCACACGTTGCTGCTCACCACCAGATAAGACTTTAGGCGTTTGTTCCGCTTGACGACTTAAACCTACCCGATGCAACCAGTCTAAGGCCTTCTGCTCAGCAATTTTATAATCAAAATTTTTACGTAACCGAAGCGGCAACATCACATTTTCAAGCGCACTTAACTGCGGTAAAAGTTGGAAAGACTGAAATACAAAGCCAACATGCTGCATTCTGATCTGGGCGCGCTGTTCCTCCGTCAACTCATGAACAGGCTGACCACATAACCATACTTCGCCTTCAGACGGTTGGTCTAAAGTCGCTAAGATACCAAGTAAAGTCGATTTTCCTGAACCGGAACGTCCCGTAATGGCTACCTGCTCCCCTTCATAAATATCTAAATCGATATTTTTTAAAATCGTAAATTGATTTTGGTTAATATGAATAGTTTGTGTAACTTGATGGGCAGCAATGATAGGTTGTGGCATGATGGGGACAGTCCTATATATTTAGTATTCGGGTCGAAACACAAATGTATAAATCTTATTTGTCTGGTTCTAAAAGTCTCTTGCTCATCGCATTGAGCATGTTGCCTATGTTGGTCTCGGCCAAAACTATTTTAATTTTAGGAGATAGTATTAGTGCCGGTTACGGAATAGACCCTAAACAAGGTTGGGTACAATTACTACAAAAACGTCTAGACCAACAGTATCCCAAACAACATAAAGTGGTCAATGCAAGTATGAGTGGTGAAACCACAAGTGGCGCTTTGGCCAGATTACCTAAGCTTTTACAAACGTATAAACCCGAAGTCGTAGTTATTGAATTAGGTGGGAATGATGGTTTACGAGGTCAACCACCACAAATAATTCAACAAAATCTGTCGCAGCTCGTCCATTTAAGCCAACAACAAAAGGCGCAGGTTATTCTTTTTGGTATGAAGATTCCGCCTAATTATGGCACAGCTTATAGCAAAGCATTTGAAACCAATTATAAAACTGTAAGCCAAAAATATCAGGTGAAACTGCTACCGTTTTTCCTTGATGGCGTCGCTGGACAAAAACAACTAATGCAAAATGACTTGATTCATCCAAATGCCCAAGCGCAGTCAAAATTACTTAATTTAGCTTATCCATACATAAAAGGTGCCCTATAGGCACCTTTTAGTTTTAAATCTTTATAGACTGATTAGAAGTCAAAAAAAGTAACTTCACCAGTTTCTAATGAATACTCAGCACCAACAACAATCAACTCGCCTTTTGCAATCAGGTTCTCTAACACAGCCGAACCATGACGTAATTGATTGACCGAAGCAAAAACGTTTGAACGTACTGCATGACATGAAAGTTTTTTCAAATCATTTTTCAGATCAGTTTGCATTAAAATTTCAACTGATGGACGAACACGGTTCACAATCGACATTAAGTTAGATGATGGCGGATGATCAGGGTTCATCAACGTATCAATAGTCGCTTGAATCGCACCGCAATGACTATGTCCTAATACAACTACAACCGGACAATCATAACGTTCTGCCGCAAACTCAACACTACCAACTTGTGAAGGCGCAACAACATTACCAGCAACACGGATTACGAATAAGTCACCAAGACCTTGATCAAATACCATTTCTGCTGGTACACGAGAATCTGAACAGCCTAATACAATTGCAAACGGATTTTGATCCTTTGCCATTTCAGCGCGTTCATGATGCGATAAGGTTTTTGCAAGGGAAGTATTTCCATTTACAAATCGTTGATTACCTGCTTTCAAACGATCTAAAACTTCTTGCGCAGTAGGCATTTTATATTTCCATTGTTTTTTCAAGGTTAGAAATCATTTTAATGTGTCAAAATTTGAATGTCACTGACAAAAAATGAATCCTTTTCTAAGAAAATATTTTTAAAGCTTTAATGAGTTTTATAAGAAGGATAACCGCACAATTCCCTACTGTTTAGTGAAAAAATAGACATACTTTAGTTTATAGATTGACTATAATTTTCTTCATTCCAAACGTTTGGCAAATGACTCATTGGCAAAGTTTTTCAATAATTTTTCAAACTCGTTTAAGCTTCAAGGATGAAATGTATGATAAGGCTGTCCGCTCCAATTAAAGCCTCTATGAAAAAAACTGCTACTGCATTGACTCTAGCTTGTAGTTTGTTGTCAGTAACTAGTATTTCTCAAACGCAGGCAGCCGATAATATTGATGTCAGTTTTCAAACAATATTACAGCAAGAACGTAGCTGGGCCGGACTGCAAAGTAAAAAATTAAAAGTAGGTGATATTACTTGGTCATATAGTGAAGGTGGTTCAACCACAAAACCGACCTTGTTACTTATTCATGGTTTAGGTGGCAGCCGCGACAATTGGAATCGCATGGCGCATTACTTAACTACGAATTACCACGTGATTATTCCGGACTTACCAGGTAGTGGCGAAACTATCGTTACGCAAGACTTCGATTATTCGGTTCCGAACCTTGCTGAAAAATTACGCCGCTTTGTTGAAGCTGCAAATTTGAAGGGGCCTATTCATATTGCGGGGCACTCACTTGGCGGCTCAATTGCCCTACTTTATGCGGGACAATATCCATTTGAAACTAAAAGTCTATTTTTAGTTGATAGCGGTGGTATTTTCCGTTCTGCCAACACAATTTATCTCAAAGATCCTACCTATCTAAAACAACTGTTAGTCTCTAAAAAAGGTGACTTTAACTATTTGTTAAAACAAACCATGTTTAATCCTCCGTTTATTCCTAAAGAGTTCTTACAAGCTCAAGAAAAATTGATGATTAATCAGGCACCTCAAACACAAAAACTAGTTGATCAATTGATTGCACTCAATAAAGTCTATACTCCAGATTCATTTGCTGTACTTACCAAAACGATCGACGCGCCTACACTTATTTTATGGGGCAAACAAGATAAGATTATTAATGTAGAAGTGGCGAGTGAACTCAAACGACTTTTAAAAAATGCACAACCGCCAGTTATTTTAGAAAATGTAGGTCATATGCCGATTTTGGAAGCTGAACAACTGGTCATTCAACAATACGTACCATTTTTACTTAAAGTAGAATCGAATCAGTCAGTAAAAACGGCAACACCTTAAATAAAACTCCGGACTTGTGAGACCTTATGTCTACCCAACCAATTATTGAAAAACTTATTGAAGCTCATCTAGATTTTTTAGATGAGCAATTTGTTCAGGCTCAGGTGATTCAACAAGAGTTTGAACAGTTTTACCATTGGTTGGGGAGTCGGCAATTACAACACCTTTGGACTTTTGAACAGATTCAACATCTCATTCAAAAGCAGATTTTAGATACCCCCGCTTCTGATTTTCTGATCGAACAAATTGCAGAGCATATACGCTTCGCCCTGATTCATCCTGCAAATGAGACGGCAACAGTTGAAGATGTTATTCCTGTTTTAACGATTGACCGCATTGCACAGTATGTTGCAAGTAAAGAAGAGCATCGTAAAAAACTGATTAAAACAATTGTAAATAATCCAGCTTTTTCAGCTCTTTTGACTCAGTTGATTCAACAAACAATGCATGATTATTTAGATGAATCAATGTCAAAACGCGTGCCAGGTGTAGGACGCTTCATGAAAATGGGTAAATCAGTATTAGAAACAGTGACCGATTCTAATCTGGACGATACCATTAACCATTATTTGCAAAAGAATATTTTAAAACTTAGCCAAATGAGTGAGCGCGTTTTAAACCAACATTTTGACAATGATAAGCTCTATCATTTTCAGGCAAATGTTTGGCACAAAGTTAAAACTATGCCACTTGCTGTTTTAAAAAATTATGTAGAAGTTCAAGATTTAACAAAAACTGTAGGTCTAGGGCATGAAATCTGGGACCACATTCGTCAAACCGATTATCTAAAACAGCAAGTCCACGATGGTATCTATACTTGGTATGTCCGTAATCAGGAACGTAGTTTTGACTTACTACTCCGTGACCTCAATATTGATGAAAGTTTGGTGAAGCATGAACTCACCGACTTGCTTGTACCCGTATTACAACAACTCGTTACAACAGGACATTTAAGACGCCGTGCCCGTGTGTATTTAGAGAAGTTTTATTATTCTGAAAAAGCTTTAGATATTTTAAATAACAAAGGCGCTTGAAGCGCCTTTGTTACTTTTATTGATTAGAAAGAATATTTTAAAGAAGCGTAATAAGCTCGACCTGGCTCATTATAAGTTTGGCTAATAGAATTACTGTCTCTTAAAATTTGTTTATCAAATAGATTACTTACACCAACGCGTGTACTTATATTGTCTGAAAATTTATAACCGACATTAATTCCAGCAATACTATAGCTTTTTACAGTACTTGGCTTAAGCGCAGAATTCGCACCTCCTGAACCTATACCAGATTCAAGTCTATTTTCTGCAAACTGGCGTGATTTTTGACGACCATATTGAGTAAATACAAAATTTACATCTAACTGATCCGTAATGTCATAATCAAAAATTGAGTTAATCGTATAGTTTGGTACTAAAGATAATGGGTTCCCTGTTTGTTTATCTTTCGAGTCCATCATATAAGTAAAGTTGTTAGTCCAGCGGATATCACCAAAGTCTAATCCTAAGCTTCCCTCAAAACCTTGAATTAGAGCTTTAGGCGTATTTTCCCAACGCAGAATATTCCACTTCGTATTCGTCACAGCTCCTGTATTTGCATTGGTACTTGAACCATCAACTGTTCCGACAACATTTGTCCCAGCCACAATTTTATCTTTATAGTCATTACGGAACCAAGTTAAGCTCGCATTCACAATATCTTTTTGGAACTGAATACCGAGCTCTTTGTTTACCGATGTTTCAGGTTTTAAATCGCCATTACCTTGTAACAAACAATGTGACTCAATATTGGCTGGACAACCATTACCATTTGTACTTAATAAATACCCTTCGGCATTTTGATACATATTTGGTGCTTTATAAGCTTTTGCTACCCCACCTTTTAAAGTGAAATAATCGTTAAGTCTTTGGGTAATATTTAAGCTTGGGCTCCAGTTAGAACCAGATTTACTATGGTCATCAAAACGTAAGCCTAATACAACATCTGTGCTGTCTGTAACTTTCAGGTTATCTTCAATATATGCAGAAGCAATACGTGATTCCATTTTACTACGATCACCTTTCGCCAATTGATCGCCATAACCTGAACCACTGCTGTCTTTACCTTGATTTGTCGAGACATTATCTTTAAATCTGTCTTCAACCCATTCCGTACCTACAGTTAATACTTGGGGTACATAGTATTCGAAAGGAATATTAGCCTCACCGTTAAAGCGAAGAGTTTCTAAACGTGAGGTGGCTTTATCATCAAGGTTATTAATTTTTCCTTCTACACTCCCCGCCAAGCCTTCGGGTAGACGTTTGTTATGCGTTTTATCATATTGAGCAACGAGTTTACTCTTACCCCAAGACCAATCGCCCTCGTGCGTTACCGCATAGCTATCACGATACATGGTATTGGTTTCTTTACCGATGAGCTGCGAAAGAATCGCATCTGCTTCTGCGTTTGCATTTAACTGAGAGTCACCAGAATAAATATTACCTTGTTTGCTAGAAGAAACATCGAACAAGACAGTTTGTTGGTCTGTTGCCTGCCAAGCTAAACGGCCTGAAATATCTTTATTTTTAACACCTTCACGGCCAGCTGCTGTACTGCCAATAGATTTATTAATATCAACATCGTCAGCTTCCGTTTTATTGTAATTACCATATAAACGATAAGACAAAACGTCTTTAATTAATGGCCCACTTACATTAAAACCAACACGATTTGATGAACCTTCTTTGGAGTCTTCAGGCTGTGAAGTATAAAACTCTACTGAACCATGAGTTTCATTAGTTACTTTTTTAGTAATGATGTTAACCACACCACCAGCAGCACCTGAGCCATATCGAGCAGCTGCTGGTCCGCGTAAAACTTCGATCGACTCGATTGCTTCTGCTGGTACCCAGTTTGAGTCGCCTCGTGTATCACGCTCTCCTTCCCAGCCATAACGGACTGAGTTACGAGAGTTAATTGGTTTACCGTCCACTAAAATAAGTGTGTTTTCAGGCCCCATTCCACGAATATCAATTTGTCTATTATTACCACGCTGCCCTGTTGCGCTATTGCCTGTCAGGTTGACACCTGGCATACGACGTACATAGTCAGAAATATCATTACGAACTGGTAGTTTTTCTAAATCTTCTTTGGTAATAACCGATACACCAAGCGATTGCTTCACTTGCTCTTCCGCTGTTACGAAAATTGTTTCCAATTTCACAGGTTCAGCAGGCTTTTCTAATGTTTGTTCAGCTTGTTCTTGCTCATTTTGTGCGGCAAAAGCCATAGACATCATACTTGCCAGTACTGAAACAGAAAGCACTGACTGGATAATACGCTTCGACATAAGTATTCCCAATATATTGATTTATTAAACATCTCTCATTTTCTGTTTCGCATTGTAACAAAGATAAATAAAATTACAAATGATATTGATAATAATTATCATTATTCATATTGAGTAATAAAAAAACCTCATTTCGAGGCTTTTTTATTTCACTTTTCAAATAATTTAATTATTTGAAATAAGCACCTTCTGCTTGCGTATGGTCTGTTTGGTCAACTACACGTTGTAGTTCAGGAATGTGCTCTCTTAATGTTGTTTCTACACCTTGTTTCAAGGTTACATCAATTGCAGAACAACCTTGGCAACCACCACCGAACTTCAATACAGCAGTTAAGCCATGTTCAGGATCATCTTGCACTTCAACTAAGCTACAGTTACCGCCGTGTCCTGCAAGACCTGGATTAATTTCCGCTTGAAGTACATAAGTAATACGCTCTTCAATTGATGCATCTGGCCCTACACGCGGCACTTTAGAGTTTGGTGCACGGAAAGTTAGCTGACCACCGAAACGATCTTTGTTGTAGTCAATAACAGCGTCTAAAAGATATGGAATAGACGGCGCATCAATGTATGCAGGGAAATCAGGATAGTCCTGTTTATAGTCCGTTGGCACCACTTCTTCTGGTGCACTATATGCCATACAGCACTCTGCACGTGGTGTACCCGGATGTTCAACAAAAATTCGAACGCCAATTCCCGGAGTATTTTGCTTCGCCAATAATTCGTGCAAATACTCTTGTGCAGATGGTGTAATCAAAAGGTTCGGAATTTCTTCTGCAACAGCAGTGTTGGTGTTCTCAGTCGACATAACAATATTCCTCAAGCTGATGCCTTTATATTAACCGAAGATGAGGTGGATTTAAAAAAAATCAACTAAATTTGTCGGATTTATACACAACGGGGTTTCAAGTTGTATTTTTAATGGCATTATTGACCTCAGTATCGATCATTTTTTAAATATTTCTTATGTTGCATTTGCCGTTTAACCATACCATTACCCTTATTATTATTACGGTCATTATCTCTTTACTTGCTTTTAGCAATCAAAACGTTATGAACCGCCTAATCTTTTGGCCGCCTGCGATGCAACGTGGACAATTTGATCGCTTCATCACACATGGCTTTATTCACGCAGATGGTACTCATTTACTCTTTAATATGATTACCCTGTTTTTCTTTGGTAGCATCATTGAAAGTTTTTATCGCCAATATTTCTACGACATGGGCTTTGTCTTGTTCTATTTGGGCGGGTTAATTTTTGCGATTTTACCAAGCTATCTACAACATAAAAATGATGCAAACTGGGCAAGTCTTGGAGCTTCAGGGGCAGTATCTGCTGTTCTATTTGCCTATATCCTGTTTCAGCCATGGAAACTTATTTTTGTATTTTTTATTCCAGTACCCGCTATTATTTTTGCAGTTCTCTATGTTGCTTATAGCATTTGGGCAGGTAAACGTGGCAATACACATATTAATCATAGTGCCCATTTATGGGGAGCAGCTTACGGCGTAATTGTAACAATTTTGATTGAACCGCGAGTGATTCCACATTTCTTAGATCAGCTTACCCGCTTACCGTTTTAAACTTAATATTTTTGAAAAGCCCGATATGGGCTTTTCTTTTTTTCTCATTTATTTATCACGATAAATTCTCAGATATTTTTCTGATTTTCTTTGATCAATTCCTTGTTTTGATTGCAAAAACCATCTGATTAAACTCAAGCACAATTCTTTTAATAATTCAGATGATACAATGAAGTACAAAGCTCTTTTATCTAGTCTTTCAATTGCATTATTTAGCTTATCTTTAGCTGGCTGTAACGATAATGATTCACAAGAAACCACGGTAAGTACTCCAAAGCAGCCCAATATTTTATTTATTATGGCCGATGACTTAGGCTATTCAGATTTAGGAGCATTTGGTGGTGAAATTCATACGCCTAATATTGATAGTTTGGCGCAAGAAGGTCGACTTTTAACGGATTATCATACTGCACCCACTTGTTCCCCTACTCGCTCGCAGCTTATTTCAGGAACTGATCATCACCTAGCAGGCATAGGTGCTATGGCAGAGCTTACACCAGACCATTTAAAAGGCCAACCAGGTTACGAAGGCTATTTAAATGAACGCTCTTTATCAATTGCGCAGGTGCTCAAAGACAATGGTTATCGGACATATATTAGTGGTAAATGGCATTTGGGGCTAACCCCTGAAACCAACGCACATGCCAAAGGTTTTGATCATTCATTTACCTTATTACAAGGTTTAGACCATCACTTTAAACAAGCTCCAAGCGCGTTTAAACGAAATTCAACCTATACCGAAGATGGGCAAATTATTCCAATTTCAGCATTACCTGATGACTTTTTCTCGACCAATTATTTTACCGATAAATTGCTGAGCTATTTAGAGTCAGGTAAAAATAGCGGTAAGCCATTCTTTGCTTATGCTGCCTATACAGCACCTCACTGGCCTATACAGGCTCCAGCAGAATACCGTGAAAAATATCGTGGCGTTTACGATGTCGGTTATGACGCCATTAGAAAAGCACGTATAGCACGTCAAAAACAGCTTGGAATTATTCCAGCAAATTTTGAAGCAGCAGAACCAATCGCCACTCAAAATGCACCACAAAAATATGGAAAATGGGAGGAGTTAACAGCTGAGCAGAAAGCACTTGAAGCCCGTAAAATGGAAATCTACGCAGGTATGGTAGAAAATCTTGATGCAAATGTAGGCCGAATTATCCAATACCTAAAACAAAATAATCTTTATGAAAATACTTTAATTTTCTTTGTTTCTGACAATGGTGCAGAAGGTTTCATTCGTGGTGGGTATGGCAGTGAATCTGGTTTTGATAACTCTGTAGCAAACGTAGGCACCCCTACTTCTTACCACTATATTGGACCACGTTGGGCTGAAGTCAGCGCGGCACCTTTTCATTTATGGAAAGATACAGCTGGCGAAGGTGCAACTACAGCTCCTGCTATTGTGAAATTACCAAATCAGAAAAAAGCTGAAGAAACCAATCATAGCTTCGCATCTGTACTCGATGTTTTTCCAACATTATTAGATTATGCCCATATTCCGGTACCTCAAGGACAATATAAAGGCCGAACCATTAATACACCAAGTGGTTACTCTTGGAAGTCTGTACTTGAAAATAAATCACAAACTATCCGTCCAGCTAATTTCAGCTTTGCCGATGAATTACACGGTAGTAAATATGCTAAACAAGGCGAATGGAAAATTGCACTTCAAGGACGCCCTGAATTAGGATCAGGTTCTTGGGAACTCTATAACATTGCTACTGATCGTGGTGAAAATCATAATGTTGCGCAGCTTTACCCTGCAAAAGTACAAGAGTTGCTCTCGGTTTATCAAAAATACACCGAACAAAATGGCGTACAGGAATATAACGCCAAATGAAATTGAAACTGGTTCTAAGCACTACAATCAGCCTGTTATTCATCACAGGCTGTAGTAAGTCTGAACATAGCTCTGACACAAAAACAGTTTTACCAAAGCAAGCCACCTCATCGGCTGCTTTGGGTTCTATCGAACAGTGTAAAAGCTATACAGGGCTTCCTACAAACTGGCTTAAAAATAAAACCGCAGGTATGGTATTCATACCAGATGGACAATTTAATTTTGGTTCTGAAAAAGCTTATCCAGATGAACTTAACTTTGGGAAAAAACAACGGGAAGTTAAAGGTTTCTGGATTGATCAAACTGAAGTCACTGTTGCTCAATTCGCAAGTTTTGTGAAGGCAACTGGTTATATTACCGATGCTGAAAAACAAAAACAGGCTGCTGTTTTTACTCCAGATCCACGTCATCCCCAACAATGGTGGCAACTCAAATCAGGATATACATGGAAAACTCCAAATGGCAAAAATGGAGCTCTCCCTCATCCTCATGAGCCTGTAAGATACGTAACGAAAAATGATGCTGAACATTATGCAGTTTGGCTAGGACGTGATTTACCAACAGAATTAGAATGGGAATACGCCGCTAAAGCAAACTCAAAAACTGACACACCTTTACACCAAGCACCTACCGATGAACATCAGCATCCACAAGCAAATTACTGGCAAGGCACATTCCCTTTTGAAAATTTGAATCACGACCATTTTACTGGTGTTGCTCCTGTCGGCTGTTTTAAATCCAACGGCTTTAAGCTATTCGATATGATTGGAAATGTTTGGGAATGGACATCCTCTCCCTATCAAGGTGCGCATGATCAACATATGGGTAATTATTCTGATTTAAGACAAAAAGAAATGAGCAGCACTCAATATGTGATTAAAGGGGGCTCATTTTTGTGTGCTGAAAATTACTGTTCACGTTACCGTAATAGTAGTCGCTACCCACAAGATTTTGATTTAGCCGCTACTCATGTAGGTTTTCGTACAATTTTACGTACGCCTTAATCGCTAAAAAAACTAGTTTAGAGTGTTGATATTTCTTAACCAAAAATAGATCGAAAAACAATCTAATAATTTCTATAGTAAATAGTAAAAGGGAGAATGATAAAAAGAGAGAACAATATGATGAAAAAATTTCTAGTTTGTGCAGCAGCAATTTTCACACTATCACTATCGGCTTGTGCAGTTTATACCCCTGCTGGCAGTGTAGTAGTTGATCCGGATTCGCCTTATCACAATCATCCAGGAGATTTTTGTCCACCAGGTCAGGCCAAGAAAGGTCGTTGTTAAAAGTTTAGATAGACTATAAGCAAATTAATCTGACTATTTAGAAAGATGATTTACAGCTTATGTATAGGGCTTCACCCAAAATTAGATGGGGCGAAACTAGAAAATTATGGTGTAAAAAAATCACCATATCCCCAAGATTTTTAAAAGACAATCTTACGTTGTCTTCCATCTAGTTTCACCCCAATTCTTTCTTATTCCGTTTGACTTTTCTTATCGTTTAATAAAAAAGTCTAGTTTTTTACTCATCATCGTATCTTTTTTATTGATACATTTTGAACATTTTATCTTCAGCTTAGATCTGATGAATTCGCTCTATACAAAATAATCATTTATGTAACGTAAGTCTATAAAAATGTTCTAGAAATGTGAAAAAAAATGAAGTTAAAATGAGATCAAATTATCATAAAAATTCACTCAAACTACCTTCATCACAAAAATAATTTAATTTTCATTTTGTCAGTTATTGCCACTCGTTTCTTTTAATTGGCATAGATAATGTATACACCTGTATATTAATACTACCGTCCAAGTGAGATATTTTATGTCCAGCCAGAGTCCAGACGAAGGTCTACAATTTCCGATACACGCTTCAACAAAAAAACAAAGTACTTCTCGCACAGGCCAAGAGATTTTGTCAGAAGCTTTATCTATTGTAGATAATAAAACTGCTCAACAGATTTTGACTGAAAAAAACTGGCGGAAAAACTATCCAAGATACTTTAAATCACTTGTTCAACATGGGCTTTCTAATAGCAATAACCCGATTACTATCGCCAAACAGGGCTTACATAAGGCTCATCATCTTTTTGACTATTTCCGCGATGGTAAACACTATCTTTTAAAAGATGCTCTGCACATCCCTACCACTAAGCCTTTAAATACAGTTAAATTTAAAGGTGAAAGTGAAGCTGCACCAGAATGGTATGTTCCATATAAAGGCCAAAAACTTAGCGGGCAAAGCTTACTTGATCAAATTCAAAAATGGGAAAATGCAGGTATTATTGAACCAAGCCATGCCAAGGCTTTACGTGAAGCTGCCGCTCATCCAGAATGGTTTGATTTATCTGATCGAACCATGGTTCTGTTTGGTGCGGCTTCAGAAGCTGGTCCTTTACCTTGGCTAGCAAAGTGGAAAGCGAATATTGTTGCAATTGATTTACCGAACCCACGAGTTTGGGGGAAAATTTTAAATACAATTCAGCAAGGAAACGCAACGCTGATTGCACCTACAATTGAATCAGTTGACTCAACAGCAAAAGCTTCTGAATTAAGAGATAAATTAGGTGCCAATTTACTGACTCAACTACCAGAAATTGCACAGTGGTTAGTTCAATTTCCTCAAAAATTAGATTTAGCTGCTATTGCTTATCTAGATGGTGAAAAACATGTCCGCGTCTCAATGGCCATGGACAGTATTATGCAATATGTGAGTGAACATAAACCTGATACAAGCTTAATGTTTATGTGTACTCCAACCGATGTTTACGCAGTACCTAAAGAAGTTGCAGAGGCAGCTCAAGAGAAATTTAAATCTCGTTCACAACTACAAAAAATGGCTGCAAAAGGTATCTCTACACTATCGCTCAAACGTTTTTTCCAAGCACCTTATCAAGACTTGATTACCAGCGAAAATGGCAAAACTTATGGTATTGCAGACTGCTTGGTAGTTGAACAAGGGCCAAACTACGCATTAGCTAAACGTATTCAACAATGGCGAGCAACACTTGCCCGTCATCAAGGCCAACGCGTGAGTATTAATATTGCTCCATCTACGACAACTCATTCGGTCACAAAAAATCCACTCCTTAAGGCCGCTTTTAACGGTGCGGAACTTTTTGATGTAGAAGCGTTTAGTCCAGAAACCACAAATGCCATTATGGCGGCACTCTGGATCCATGACTTAAGAAATGAATCTTCTGTCGCAAATCCTGAAACTGTGCTTGACCATCCTCTAGAGTTGATGATGGAAGGTGCCAACCATGGCGGTCTATGGCGTGTGGCTTATTTAGCCCGTACAGCCCTTCCTTTTGCTGCAATCTATGGTTTTGCGGCCGAAAAGCTTCCATTTAAGAAATTTTCTAAAAAATAATGAGGTTAAAAGCCCAATTCTAAAATTGGGCTTTTTTTGTGCAATTATTTGTTTTGACTATGTGTTAAATACTTTTGCATTTCATCAGGTGGAACCATACCACCACCAGTCGCCCATACCACATGTGTCGCATGCTGTAACTTTTCAGCTGACAATTGATGCAAGGCCAAATAATCACGAGTAGTTTGCACATAATATGGCCCCATCATGCCTGCCGCTGCCGAGGGCTCAACTTGGATATTCTCAGTTTGATTTAAAAGCGCAATCAGCTCATATAAACACTCATCATGAATGGTGTAGTAACCGTCAATTAACTGCTGCATAGCACGGCCGACAAAACCAGAAGCACGGCCAACAGCCAATCCATCTGCAGCAGTAATGTTATCTAAACCAATATCGTTTACTGAAATCTGATCATGCAACCCTGTATAAACACCTAGTAACATACATGGAGAGTGAGTCGGTTCTGCAAATATACAATGTACATGCTCACCAAAAGCGAGTTTTAACCCAAAACTCACTCCACCAGGGCCACCACCGACACCACATGGCAAATAAACAAATAATGGGTGTTCTGCATCGACTTTAATCTGTTTTTGCTCACACTGTTGTTTTAAGCGTATTCCTGCTACTGCATAACCTAAAAATAAAGTCGTCGAATTCTCATCATCAATAAAAAAACAATTTGGATCTTGTTCTGCTGCTTTACGTCCCTGCTCTACAGCGACACCATAATCACTGGCGTATTCCACAACATTGACACCTAATGAACGCAGTTTATCTTTCTTCCACTGTCTTGCATCGGCAGACATATGCACGGTCACTCTAAAACCGAGCTTCGCGCTCATAATACCGATTGATAAACCAAGATTACCTGTAGAACCTACTGCAATTTGATATTTGGAAAAAAATGCTCGAAATGCATCTTGGTCAAGTTGACTATAATCATCATCTAACTTGAGAAACCCTGCCTCAATTGCTAACTTTTCAGCATGAGCCAAGACTTCATAAATTCCACCACGTGCCTTGATTGAACCCGAAATAGGTAAATGACTATCTTTTTTAAGCCAAAGCTTTCCAGTAAGCTTCTGTTGTTTTTCTACAGATAAGGCTTGTTGCATATCTGCAATTTCAACTAGTTCTGATTCAATTTTTCCATGTAGTGCTTGAGTTTCTGGAAATACTTTTGCTAAGTAAGGTGCAAAACGTTCTAGCCTTGCTTCGGCATCTTTTACATCTTGCTCTGTCAGTCCTACTTTCATGAGAGCTTCTTTTAAAGGATAACGGTTCGGATTAAACCAAAATGTTTCTTGGTAATCTTGTAATGTTTGAATGAGTGGGAATTGTTGTTTGAGTTGATCGAGTTGAACCGTTTTCATCCTATATCCTTTCATCAATTTTTGAGCTAGTCACCTAGCAATAAGTATTTGCAGTAATCATTCATTCTTTACTGAGTTTATTTGAAAAAAGCGATCTTTTTTTTAAATGTGACAATAAAAAAGCCACTAATAATAGTGGCTTTTTAGATTTAAGCAGACAACTTAAATGAACTTTAAGAACAACCAATATAAACCACCTGACAAACAGATGGTCGCAGGTAAAGTAAATATCCAAGCTGACAAAATTGTCTTAATGGTATTAAAGTTTAGACCTGATTTATTTGCAACCATGGTACCCGCAACAGCACTGTTTAAAACATGAGTAGTTGAAACTGGCATACCTAAACCATCTGCTGCTGCAATAGTACTCATTGCAATAAGCTCAGCAGACATACCTTGACCATAAGTCATATGGTTCTTACCAATACGCTCACCTACAGTCACCACAATACGTTTCCAACCAACCATAGTGCCAAGACCAAGCGCTAATGCAACCGCAACTTTCACCCAGTTTGGAATGTACTGTAAGAATGAATCCAAGCTACCGCGATAATCTTTCACAAGCTTTTTCTGTGAATCATCCATTTTTGGTAAAGCATCTGCTTTGTCCAAACGTTTAAACGTGGTTGTGCTTAAATACATATCATTACGAATTTCACTAATCGCAGCTTCAGGAATATCTTTTAAGTCGCTATAGCTAGAAACACGAGCACCTAAATGATCAGTCATACTTGCCAATGCAGGTACAACTTCAGGTGTCTGTTGCTTGGTTTGAATATATTTAGTTAAAACTTCACGCGCTTTTTCATCAGTCAATTCTTGCTGATTATGGTTTAACAAAACAGCAGTTTGAGAAGAAAGCTGGTGGAATGATTGAACCTGTTGTGTATCTAGGTTTTTATTTATTGAATAAGCTAACGGTACTAAACCAACCAAAATGAGCATGATGAGACCCATACCTTTTTGGCCGTCATTTGAACCGTGTGCAAAACTTACACCTGTACAGGTAAAGATTAAAATTGCACGAATGATTGCTGGTGGTGGCTTATTACCTTCAGGTGGCTGGAATAATTCTAATTGGCGTTTGAAAATAGTTTTAACCAACAAGAATAAGATTGCTGCAAAAGCAAAACCAATTAAAGGTGAAAATAATAATGCCTTACCTACTTTAATCACCTGGTCCATATCTACACCACTGGTCGTTACGCCAGTCGATGCACTCAATAGATGGTTCATAATACCCACACCCAAAATTGAACCAATCAAGGTGTGAGAGCTAGAAGCTGGGATTCCTAAGAACCAAGTACCAAGGTTCCAAAGAATTGCAGCGATTAACAATGCAAAAACCATTGCAAAGCCAGCACCGCTACCCATGTTCATGATAAGTTCAACAGGAAGCAATGCAATAATGCCATAAGCAACAGCACCACTTGCGACCATTACCCCAAGAAAATTACAAAAACCAGCCCACATGACTGCAACTGGTGCAGGCAATGCATTTGTATAAATGACCGTTGCAACTGCATTAGCAGTATCGTGGAAACCGTTTACAAATTCAAAGCCCAATGCAATGAAAAGTGCAGTAGATAAAAGAATAACCGAATAAAGGCTCAAAGGTGGAACATGCGCTAAATCAGCACTAACCTGAAACCCAATATAAATAAGTGTTGCAACAATAATCGTCAGAAACACCGGCATAAAAAATTTCGGTGTTGGGACGTGTACATTCGTCGATTTTGCTTGCAGGTTTGCCGCAAGTTTTGAATCCGAAACAGGGGGTAGATTAGAATTCATGCAGACGGTAAGAGGATAATAAAATCCTCTGTATTCTTAAATTAAATTATGACAATTATATGACAAAGAGCCGCCTGATGAAGTCAATTTTTTATATTTTGACCTCATTTGATGCACCTTTCCCCGATCATTTTTATTTTATTTTTAAAATACAATAACTTAATTCATTATTTATGAGCTCCTTTTGTGCTTATTTTTACAGCAAAAAAATAAATAAAATGGCCTATATGTCTATTTTTCATACAGAACAACTGTAATATTTCGGCATATTGAGCATGAAATATTTCAATATCATGATCATTTGATGAATATTTCATGAAAATTCTTTCGTTTTTGTCATAAAACACCCTCTTTTTTATTTTTTTACTTATTGTCTCATGACCTTCGTAGGTCATCATTTGTGCTGCTATTCTGTTACAATAGCGCCGCATTTTTAAATTCATATAAAAGATCGGGGTTTTCTATGTCTACGCTTGCCACCCTAAAAGCGCTTCTTGCTAAACGCATTCTGATTATTGATGGTGCTATGGGAACTATGATCCAGCGCCATAAATTAGAAGAAGCCGACTACCGTGGTGAGCGTTTTGCCGATTGGGCACATGACTTAAAGGGTAATAATGACCTTTTAGTTTTGACACAACCTCAAATTATTCAAGGCATTCATGAAGCTTATCTTGATGCTGGTGCAGATATTATTGAAACCAACAGCTTTAATGGCACGCGTGTTTCAATGTCTGACTATCACATGGAAGATCTTGTTCCAGAGATTAACCGTGAAGCAGCACGTTTAGCCAAAGCAGCTTGTGAAAAATATTCAACTCCAGAAAAACCACGTTTTGTTGCTGGTGTACTTGGGCCTACATCGCGTACTTGTTCAATTTCACCGAATGTAAATGACCCTGCTTTTCGTAACATTACCTTTGATGAGTTAAAAGAAAACTACATTGAAGCGACTCATGCACTGATTGAAGGCGGTGTAGATATCATTTTGATTGAAACCGTATTTGATACATTAAACTGTAAAGCAGCGATTTTTGCAGTCAAAGAAGTCTTTAAACAAATTGGTCGTGAATTACCAATTATGATTTCAGGGACAATTACCGATGCATCAGGTCGTACTTTAACGGGTCAGACTGCGGAAGCTTTCTGGAACTCTGTGCGCCATGGTGATTTGCTTTCAATCGGTTTTAACTGTGCCCTTGGTGCAGATGCTATGCGTCCTCACGTAAAAACCATTTCTGATGTCGCAGATACTTTCGTTTCAGCACACCCCAATGCGGGCTTACCAAACGCATTTGGTGGATATGACGAAACACCTGAGCAAACTGCAGCTTTCTTAAAAGAATTTGCTGAAAGCGGTTTAATTAATATTACTGGTGGTTGCTGTGGTACGACACCAGACCATATTCGCGCCATTGCCAATGCAGTCAAAGATATTGCACCTCGCCAAGTACCTGAAACCGTACCTGCTTGTCGCCTAAGTGGTTTAGAGCCATTTAATATTTATGATGACTCTCTCTTTGTAAACGTTGGTGAACGTACTAACGTTACCGGTTCTAAAAAATTCTTACGCCTCATTCGTGAAGAAAACTTTGCCGAAGCTTTAGAGGTTGCACAGCAACAAGTGGAAGCTGGCGCGCAAATTATTGACATTAACATGGATGAAGGGATGCTCGATTCGCAAAATGCGATGGTGCATTTCTTAAACCTTGTAGCATCAGAACCTGATATTTCACGTGTGCCAATCATGATTGACTCATCAAAATGGGAAATCATTGAAGCTGGCTTAAAATGCGTACAAGGTAAACCGGTTGTTAACTCCATTTCCTTAAAAGAAGGTTATGACGAGTTTGTCGAAAAAGCCCGCCTCTGCCGTCAATATGGTGCCGCAATTATTGTGATGGCCTTTGATGAAGCTGGACAAGCTGACACTGCTGAACGTAAACGCGAAATCTGTAAGCGCTCATACGATATTTTAGTGAATGAAGTAGGCTTCCCTGCTGAAGATATTATTTTTGACCCGAACGTGTTCGCAGTAGCAACTGGCATTGAGGAACATAACAACTACGCGGTCGATTTTATTGAAGCAACAGGTTGGATTAAACAGAACTTACCACATGCCATGATTTCTGGTGGTGTATCGAACGTTTCGTTCTCGTTCCGTGGTAATGAACCCGTTCGTGAAGCCATTCACTCGGTGTTCTTGTACCATGCCATTAAGCAAGGCATGACCATGGGTATTGTGAACGCTGGGCAAATGGCAATTTATGATGATATTCCAGCCGAGCTAAAAGAAGCTGTTGAAGATGTCATATTAAACCAAAACCAAGGTGAATCTGGTCAAGCTGCGACTGAGAAACTGCTTGAAGTAGCAGAAAAATACCGCGGACAAGGCGGCGCAGCTAAAGAAGCTGAAAACCTTGAATGGCGTAATGAGTCGGTTGAAAAACGTCTTGAATATGCACTAGTTAAAGGTATTACGACTTATATTGACCAAGACACCGAAGAAGCGCGCTTAAAATCTAAACGTCCTTTAGATGTGATTGAAGGACCGCTGATGGACGGTATGAACGTGGTTGGTGACTTGTTTGGTTCAGGCAAAATGTTCTTACCGCAGGTTGTGAAATCTGCCCGTGTAATGAAACAAGCTGTAGCATGGCTCAACCCCTACATTGAAGCTGAAAAGTCTGAAGGACAATCTAAAGGTAAAGTCCTCATGGCAACGGTAAAAGGCGACGTACACGATATTGGTAAGAATATTGTAGGCGTGGTACTTGGCTGTAATGGTTATGACATTGTTGACCTTGGTGTAATGGTACCTTGCGAGAAAATCTTACAAACCGCAATTGATGAAAAATGTGACATCATCGGGTTGTCTGGTCTGATCACTCCATCTTTAGATGAAATGGTATTTGTTGCGAAAGAAATGCAACGCAAAGGCTTTAACATTCCTCTATTAATTGGTGGTGCGACGACATCTAAAGCCCACACGGCAGTAAAAATTGACCCTCAGTATCAGAATGATGCAGTAATTTATGTTGCCGATGCTTCACGTGCTGTAGGTGTTGCTACAACCTTGCTTTCTAAAGACATGCGAGGTGCATTTATTGAAGAGCACCGTGCTGAATATGCCAAAATTCGTGAACGTTTAGCCAACAAACAACCAAAAGCGGCCAAACTGACTTATAAAGAGTCGGTTGAAAATGGTTTTAAAATTGATGAAAGCTACGTGCCACCAAAACCAAATCTTTTAGGAACACAAGTTTTAAAGAATTATCCGCTTGCAACACTCGTGGATTATTTTGACTGGACACCATTCTTTATTTCATGGAGCTTGGCAGGTAAATTCCCGAAAATTTTAGAAGATGAAGTGGTTGGTGAAGCTGCAACAGATTTGTACAATCAAGCTCAAGCAATGTTGAAAGATATTATCGACAATAACCGTTTTGATGCTCGTGCCGTATTCGGTATGTTCCCTGCTCAGCGCACTGATGCAGACACAGTGAGCGTATTTGATGAAGCGGGGCAAAATGTTACGCATACTTTTGAGCACTTACGCCAGCAATCTGACAAAGTGACAGGTAAACCAAACTTGTCTTTGGCAGATTACATCCGTGCTGATAGCGAGCAGCAGGACTACTTAGGCGGATTCACTGTATCGATTTTTGGTGCAGAAGAATTGGCAAATGAATACAAAGCCAAAGGTGATGATTACTCTGCAATTTTAGTTCAGTCACTAGCCGACCGTTTTGCAGAAGCTTTTGCCGAACACTTACATGAACGCATTCGTAAAGAGTTCTGGGGTTATAAAGCTGATGAACAGCTTAGTAATGAAGAACTGATTAAAGAGAAATATGTCGGTATTCGCCCTGCACCAGGTTACCCTGCTTGCCCTGAGCACTCTGAAAAAGCAGTATTGTTTGACTGGTTAGGTTCTACCGACAAAATTGGTACTAAACTGACTGAACACTTTGCAATGATGCCGCCATCTTCGGTAAGTGGTTTCTATTATTCTCATCCACAAAGTGAATACTTCAACGTAGGTAAAATCTCTCAAGACCAACTTGAAGATTATGCAAAACGTAAAGGTTGGACACTAGATGAAGCAAAGCGTTGGTTAGCGCCGAATTTAGATGACTCGATTGTTTAAGTTTAAATAGTAATAAAAAATCCCCTCTAGTGAGGGGATTTTTTATCATATTTAATCAATAATTCCTGGAATATAAATCATTCCATTGAAAACATCTTCACCTAATTTAACATTATTAAATCTAAAAGTTTTTTTATCATTATCCATAGATAAACCTGAACAAGATTTATAGCGATCTCCACAAACTATTTTTTCATTTTCTTTCGTAGTTTCAATTGAAATATGACCATTGAATTCTTGAATTACTTCCAATGGATAAGCTCCTGTTTGCCCTATTAAACTAATAGAATATTTTTTCTGATCATTTACGACATAAGCGAAACCATAATTTTGGCGCAATATAGGATATATTTCTTTATTAATTAAAATATTAGAAGTATTCCTAGGAATATTATATTCCAAATCTAACACTCTAAATTTATTTCGTTCTTTATCAAATAAATTCAAGTTCTGTATATTAATAGATAGTATCTTTTCATTATCTCCCCACGAGATCGACGAAGCAGGAACTAAGCCATAAAAGGAAAAACCTGGTTCATAATTTGTTAAATTATAATTTCGAACTTTAAGTTGTATATCTTTAGAATATTGATTATTATTACTTTCTTTAAATATTTCAATATTCACAATATCATCATCTTTTTTAAAAACAAGTTCATCTACACTACCAATGTTTTTATTATTTCCATCTTTATAAATAATAATATCTGAATTCATATCAGATAATTTATATACTTGATTATCTAATTCGAGGATACCTATCCCACTTTTTCTTGGAAATCTATCTTTATTAAAACCCACCCAGTTAGAGGGTATTTTTAATTCTAAGTTACCTGTAATTTTTGCCGTTAAATCTTTTTTTTCTATCCAGTCAACTAAATAATTTTTCCATAATTTATTAAAATTATTTTTAAATCTTATATTTAATTGTCTACTATAGACCTCTTGCGAAAGTAAAAACCACCTCAATCTAAATTTCATGAGATATCAGAAATTAAATCGTTTTTCAGATTCTGAATTCCAGCGCTTGGTTGGTGTACCTCGACCAGTTTTTAGTGAAATGATCGAAGTTTTAAAAGAAGTAGAATCACTTAAAAAGAAATCTGGGCGTCCTCATACTTTAGCTATAGAGGATCAATTATTATTAACACTCAATTACTTACGGAATTACAGCACTCAATTGGAGTTGGCTGCAAATTACCATATCGCTGAAAGTAATGTGAATCGAACCATTAAAAAGGTTGAAGATGCA
>NZ_JFWX01000046.1:0-27353 GCF_000588095.1 Acinetobacter sp. 1130196
GCTGAGTTCTCCCCAATCCATTCAAATTTAAGACACAACTTGGGTGCGAGGTCTACCTAATTCCGTAAATCTATTCAGAACTGCCACACGCGCATGAATTTCATTGACCTGACTTTGAAAATGTCTTGCCGTCAGCCTATCACCTAATAATTTGATGCAATGCATCTTGGTTTCCACCAAACTACGACGGTGATAACCCGACCATTTTTTCCATAGGGTTCTGCCTAAATGTTTAACCGTTTGAAGTAACTCATTTCGTTCTATTGAACTTATTTTAGAATCTTTCCAGGGCTTGGCATTCTTTCTGGGTGGAATTACTGCATGTGCTTGACGATCTGAAATCACTTTTCTGCAGCACTTCGTGTCGTACGCGCCATCGGTATAGACAGAATCTATTCGCTCATCTAGTGGAATTTGATCCAGTAAATCACCTAGTACTTGTGAATCACTGACATTATTTGTAGTAAGCTGAACGGCACGTATTTGCAGTGTTTCAGCATCTATACCAATATGCAGTTTACGCCATTGCCGACGGTATTCAGGCTGATGTTTTTTACGCTTCCATTCGCCTTCACCTAAAAACTTTAAACCCGTAGAGTCGACAAGTAGGTGTAACCCATCATGACTTTTCTGATAGCTTATCGCAATATCAATATGCTTTTGTCGTCTACAAAGGGTGGAGTAATCTGGTGCTGTCCAATTCAAGCCACAGAGTTTAATCAGGCTTTGAACAAAGCCAGTAACCATACGTAAAGAAAGACGGAATAGAGATTTGATCATTAAACAGCATTGAATCGCTGTATCGGAATAAGTTTGATTTCGTCCTTGCTTGCCTTGTGGTTGTGCATACCATTGCGTCTTAGGATCAAACCAGATTGAAATATTTCCTCGCTTGATTAAAGCTTGGTTATACGAGGACCAATTGGTTGTACGATAGATTTTAGGTGTAGGCTTCTTCATCTGGAAATTATATTACTGAAGAAGCCTTCAAGAATAGCTTTGTGCAACAAAGCCATTCATTATCAAATTGAGCGTAAGGAAATGTTCGATCATTGGTTAAAATATCTTTAAATCGAACAAAAGGACGTAATCTCACTAGAAACGAATTTTAAAATTAGAAAAAATGAATGGTTAGGAATTTTAAGGACGTGCTCAGGGCTGAGTGATTTTTAATATTTTATTCTCTTTTCTGTTTAGCATACCTAAAAAATTCCTAGTTTTTGTCTACAAAACGATGGATGTAATATGACATATACTCAGGAAGAAAAACGTAGTCGAATAGGTGGGATTGTAGGCGCAGCCTCTGGTAATTTAGTCGAATGGTTTGATTTTTATATTTATGCAGTATTTGCTGCTTACTTTACTCAAGCTTTAACCGCACCTGATATGGATAGTACGACCAAGTCTATTTATGTTTGGGGGGTATTTGCAGCAAGCTTCTTTATGCGTCCGATTGGAAGCTGGCTATTTGGTCGTATTGCAGATCGACATGGCCGAAAGAAGTCGATGATCATATCAATTTGTCTTATGGCTTTAAGCTCCTTTTTATTTGCAGCTTTGCCTACTTATGATCAAGTCGGTTTATTTGCCCCTTTTCTGTTACTGCTTGTTCGTTTACTTCAAGGCTTATCAGTGGGTGGTGAATATGGCGCCGTTGCCACTTATATGAGTGAATTAGGCTTAAAAGGTCAGCGTGGTTTTTACTCGTCTTTCCAATATGTCACCCTCTCTGGTGGTCAATTGCTTGCAAGCTTACTGGGCGTTATTTTGTTGACGTTCTTAAGTGAACAACAATTACATGATGGCGGCTGGCGTATTCCGTTTGTTATTGGTGGTATCGCAGCAATTTTATCTTTGCTTGCACGTAGTCGTTTAGAAGAAACGCTTTCTCATCAAGACAGCGAACGAAAAGAGTCTGGCAGCTTAAGAGAACTCTTTAAAAAACACTGGAAAACCTTTTTATTGGTGGTTGGATACACTTCTGCCGGTTCATTAACGTTTTATGTAGAGACCGTTTATTCAAAAACCTATTTAACCAACTTAGGGATGCATGGAAAAACTGTTGGTTATATCATGACCTTCGCGCTATTTGTTTATATGTGTGCTCAACCTGTATTTGGAGCAATTTCGGACCGTATTGGGCGACGCTCTTCAATGTTGGCATTTAGCTTATTGTCCGCCATTTTTATTTATCCAGTCATGGTGATCGGGATGCGTGCCTATATAGATTCTCCGATCATCATTACATTGCTACTCATCTTTATGATGATGTTACTCAGCTTCTATACTTCCATTAGTGGTTTGGTAAAAGCTGAAATGTTCCCACCTCATGTGCGGGCTTTAGGTGTAGGTTTCTCGTATGCAGTAGGTAATGCGCTGTTTGGTGGTTCTGCACCTTCAGTTGCCTTACAGTTTAAAGCTGCCGGAATTGAAAATACCTTCTTTATATATGTGATAGTCATGCTGATTATCTGTTTCTTATGTAGCCTTGCGCTTCCGAAAAAACCAGATTATTTAGAACATGATCATTAATTAAATAAAATGCCTTCTGTCCCAAGCAGAAGGCATCTTTTATCCCTTAGCAAATTCTTTTAAAAAAGCCCACGGAAAAATCCCTTTATCATGCCCATCACTAAAGCAAATTTGGGCCCCATAACCTTGATCAAACATAGCTGTCACTTCAACATTTTGATGCTCTATTTTAATTTGTTTAATCCGCTTCGCTCGGCAAAAGCCACATGGGCAAATTTCCCTTAAACTTTGATGACTCAAACATACGCTTGAGCCATCGGTCCATATAAAGTGAACCTGCTTATTTATAGTGTCGACACGGATATCAGGTCTGATTTGCATACTTCACCTCACCAATTTGATTTAATCCAATACGAATCGCTTTTCGTACTTCAGGATCTGGATCATTTTGATGTTGTTCCAATAACGTCTGAGCTTCTGATGTGCCGATTTCGCCGAGTGCTAAAGCGACTTCTTTACGCAAGTTACTAATTTCATGCTTAAAGTTATCAGACAAATGAGCTACTGCTAGATGCGATTTGAGTAGTCCCAAGCTTCGTACTGCTGCAATACGTACTTGCCAATACAAGTCTGATACAGTATGAATTAAAGGAGCTTCGAGCTGAACAATACGTAATTTTCCAATCGTGAGCGCAGCTTCCACTCTTAGTTGCCAACTTTCCGAAGTTAAAGAATGTTGAAGTGCTTGGATGACCTCAGTTGATATACTCTGACTATAAGCCAAACCACCTGTTGCAATACGGCGGACCTCATCATCTGTATCTGTTTCTGCAATTTTTGCCAATATCGTAATCGCTTGGTCTTGTTGTAACCAACTTAATGCACTGACTGCCTCACGGCGCACAAATGCATTTTTATGGTGTACTAAAGCAGATATCTCATCAAATAATTGCTGTGGTCGTAAAGGTTTTAAAGCACGCAGAATTGCACTAAGAGCAAAAGTATCCGTATGCTTTAAATAAGGCGCAAGGATTGGGGCTGATGCCGCATTTTTCACTTCACTTAAACTTTGACTGGCAGTTTGTTTCACATTCACATCTGTATCAAATAAAGCTTGAGCCAATACTTGTAAACTGGTTGGATCTTCCCAACTTTCTAACTTTTTTGCTGCCTCTTGACGAACTAAAGCTGAAGAATCGTGTTGCAATGCTGCATGCAACCAAGGGAGTAAATCCGGATTTTCTTCATCGCCAATATTCATTAAAGCGACAAAGCGAATCTTTTCATCTGGGTCATTGAGCTGCGCAAGAAATTCCTGATTATATTCATCGAGGTCATCTAAAGCTTGATAATAAAAACTCATTCGTATTCCTTAATTTGTGATTTCTTTCCAAGCCCTAATGGATTTAAACGTCTTAACTCTTCTTGTTGAGTAGCTTCTTTTAAAGTCTGGATGCAATGTTTTTTAATGGCTGTAAATTCACTACTTGTTACAAGCTCAACATCTCGTGGACGTTCAAACTTAAGTGGAATTTCTTCAATAATTCGTCCTGGGCGATGGCTCATAATCAACACTCGATCGGCTAAAAAAAGTGCCTCATCAATATCGTGGGTAATAAATAAAACCGACGTTTGGATTTCTTGCCAAATTTCGAGTAATAGCATTTGCATTTTTAAACGAGTTTGAGCATCTAAGGCACCAAAAGGCTCATCCATTAATAAAATGCGAGGTTGATTAATCAGTACTCTCGCAATTTCAACTCGTTGCTGCATACCACCAGAAAGTTCGGCTGGAAATTTATGTTCAAAGCCTTTAAGTCCGACCAGATCAATCATTTTCTGAGCTTGTTCAATACGCTTTTGCTTAGCAATGCCCTTCATTTTCAAACCAAAAGCAATATTTTCAAGCACGCTTTTCCATGGAAATAAGGTATGTTGCTGGAACACCAAACCTCTGTCTGGATGCGGTTCAAATATCGATTCATCATCGACCGTTAAAGACCCAGAACTAATTGGTAAGTGCCCTGCCAAAGCACCTAATAATGTTGATTTACCGCAACCCGATGGGCCAAGTAAACAAATAAATTCGCCCGGTTGTATTTCGAAATTAATCCGATCTAGTGCCTGAAAACGATTTTTAGCTTGCCCTAAATGTAGCGATAGATTTTGAATACGAACATGGCCTTGTGTAATTGACATTTTAAGACTTCCTCAATTGATACCATGGAGTAAATCGGTTTCCAATCACACGCACCAATGTACTGCTAAACATACCTAACGCTCCGATCAGCACCATGCCAACCACGATATTGCTATAGTTTTGCAAGGTGAAAGATTCCCATGTGAAATATCCAATTCCATGTTGCCCAGAAATCATTTCGGCAGTCACTAAACAGAACCAACAAGTACCCATTCCAATAGATAAACCAGTAATAATGTTCGGTAATGCACCTGGAATAATGACTTCATGAATGATGGCAAGATCAGAAGCGCCTAGACTTTTTGCAGATGCAACGAGTCTTGGGTCAACTGCACCAACACCATGTACGGTGTTTAATAAAATTGGAAATAAAGCCCCAATAAACGTAATAAAAATCATGGAAGCTTCTGATGAGGGAAAAATCAGAATTGCTAAAGGAATCCATGCAACTGCTGGTATTGGACGTAATACTTCTAATGGTGGCATTAGAAAGGCAGCCAGTTTTTGGTAACGTCCTGCCAACAAACCAATACCTACACCAATTAGAGCCGCAAGCACAAAACCAATCACTACACGAAACACACTAGATTCAACATGTTCAAATGCAGCGCTGAGTTGAAAAAAAGCCCATAGCGCATGAATGACATCTAAAGGTGTCGGGACATTGCTAAAGTTCACAAAGCCTAAATTTACTTTAAACTGAGCAAGTCCTTGCCAAATTGCTATCCAAAAAGCTATAGATGTGAAAGCAATGACATAGCTTTTCAAACGCGCTGGATATGATCTCAACTGCCGAAAAAATTTAATCAAAAATGTAATTTGGTTATTAGGTTTTGTCTGGGCTAAACTACTCATTTGTTACCTCCTGCTCATTAGGTAAGACAACACATCAGCTCTGTGTTACAAGCTGAATAGCTTTAAAGTCATATACTTTTCCGCCCTGTTGTTTAGCCCATTTTTCAGCATCATCTTTTAATAAAAAGGCTTGAATTTTTCCTGCTTTGTCTGTGGCATACCATGCCAAATTAGCAAGTAACTTAATGTCGGACTGATGATCTTGGCTATAAACCACACGTACCGTTTTTCCATTGGCTTGTATTTTCTTTAAATCAGAAAAAGCATGCTCAGGCGTTTCATAGCTACGCACTTTTTCTTCACCCTTTACCCAAATTTGAGTCACCCGATCAAATGTCTTGATGGGTTGGCCCGTTAATGCGTCATTGGCAACCAAAGGTGATTTTGCATAGTCGGCCAGTTGCTGGCTGTAATTAAGTCCGGATGCCTGAAATGCATCCTTAATATATTGATTATCAATAAATTTATTTACATCAAGCGTACCGTCGTTTTTGCCTAAAACTTTTAAGGTGTCTATCGCGATTTGAGTTGCTTTTCGATATTCAGGTTTCCACGTTAAGTCACGAGTTTGCAGATCTAAAGGGCCATGAAATAGATAAACAACTTCAGCAGGAATACCGGTTTTTTCAGCAATCAGTTCACTATATTTTTCAGGTTGCTCGCGAATCAAACGATTCGCTTCAATGGCTGCTTGTAAATAAGCCTTTATAACTTCTGGATGCTGCTGTGCATAATCTTTGCTGGCAAGCGAACCATGAAATGTCGGTGATTTTGCTTGTGAACCATCATAGATTTTTTTGGCAAAACCTTGGTAAGCAAATAACTCGCCAAATGGTACGAAGTCAGCATGCGCAGCAATCTTATGACTTTTTAAGGCAGGCCCTGCTACTTCTGGCGCCTGAGCAATCACTTTAATATCTTTATCAAGTTGCCAGCCTTCTGCCTGAATCGCTCGTAGCAACAGTCCATGAGCAGTTGAGGCAAAAGGTACAGAAATGGTTTGTCCTTTTAGTTCTTTAAGCGATGTTACTTTTGAGTCAATTGGAACAACAATCGCATTGCCGCTACCATTAATACTGCCTGACAAAGGGGCTAAAAATATGCTTTCTTTGCCAGCTTTTTTAAATGCCGCTAAATTATTCACAGCAGGAAAGTCAGCCATTGCTCCCAAATCTAGACGCCCAGCTACCATTTCACTGGTAAGTGGTGCACCAGAGGTAAAGTTTTTCCATTGAATGTCATATTTAACGTGTTTATATTTACCATCTTTAGGCAAATATTTTGGTAATAAATTCAATTCACGAATGAGCAGCCCACCTGTTGCACAGTTAATGGTCGTGTCTTGTGTACCAATGGCGACACGTACAGTTTCTGTTTTACTGCCGCACCCCAAAGTGCCGAGTACCATGGCACCAATTAAACTACTGAGTAATAGTTTTTTATTGATCAATTTATTTTGTCTCATGTTGCGTATTCCAAATTAATTATTTGAGTAGGTATGGGATATTTACTTTGACTGCATCTGTTGGGCAGTCCTTTTCGCAAGGCATGCAATACCAACATTCATCAAATTGCATATAAGCTTTTTGGGTTGTTGGGTCGATTGCTAATAAGTCCATTGGACAAACATCTACACAGACAGTGCATCCTTTATCAGCAATACATTTATCCTCATCGATAATGACGGGTGCGACAGTACGGTGCTGTACTTCTTTAAAAATAAAAGTCATGATTTGAATTCCTGATTTATTTAGTCTGCTAGAGCAACATCTTTTTGAATGCGTAAACGGTCATACGACACAGCTTCATCTTGATTAATCGGAACCACATAAGGCTCGATTGGCCTTTTGAAACTGACCATGTTGCCCTGTTCATCTTTTTTCAAATGCGCATGACAGAACCAATCCGAGTTATTTTTTTGAGGGAAATCTGCTCTATAGTGGTACAGTCCCCAGCGGCTTTCTTCTCTAAACAGTGAAGCTCTTGCTGCCATTTCCGCGCAATCTCGAATAAAAGAAACTTCAGCGGCACGCATCAGCTCATGCGGGTTCCTTGCAGAAATTCGCTTAATATCTTGTTTAATTTCTTCAAAACGCTTGAGCCCAATTTCCATTTTTTGGCGAGTTTTAGGGGGCTGCAAATAGTCATTTACAAAACGGCGCAGCTTATATTCCACTTGTTCTGGAGGTAAACCTTCTGAGCAATTCAGTGGCGCAAATATTCGAGCTTTTTCTACTTCTATTTCACTTTGGTTTAATTTGCTATCTTGAACTGCACTCACGTATTGCGCGGCATTTACACCTGCAAACCAACCGTAAGTAAATGCACCAAGCATATAGTTATGAGGTACGGCCGCCATATCGCCAGCACTGTATAATCCCTTAACTGAAGTCTCAGCTTTTTCATTGACCCATACGCCAGAAGCACTGTGTCCGCTACAGAAACCAATTTCTGAAATATGCATTTCCACCATATCTTGACGATAATTGGTTCCTCGGCCCTCGTGGAAACGTCCACGGCTTGGGCGCTCATTGGTATGTAGAATCTCTTCAATGGTTTGAATGGTTTCTTCGGCCAGATGATCTACTTTTAAATAAACAGGGCCATTACCACTTTCCAGTTCTTGGTAAAACTCCCACATCATTTGACCACTCCAGTAGTCACATTCAATGAAACGTTCACCTTTACTGTTAGCGGTATAACCTCCTAAAGGACCAGTCACATAGGCACAAGCTGGACCGTTATAGTCTTTAATCAACGGATTAATCTGGAAGCACTCTAAATTGGCTAGCTCAGCACCGGCATGATATGCCATTGCATAGCCGTCACCTGCATTGGTTGGATTTTCATAAGTACCCATTAAGTAGCCGGAAGCTGGCAAACCTAAACGCCCTGCGGCACCACAACATAAAATGGCAGCTTTCGTTTTAATGACATAAAAGTCACCACTACGACAGTCAAAACCGAGTACACCATTGATTGCACCTTGCTCATTTTTTAAAAGCTTTGTGGTGACAATCCGATTATTAATTTTGACTTGAGCACGCTTTAATTGACGATATAAAACTTTTTTAACATCATGTCCTTCGGGCATTGGTAAAACATATGCCCCCATGTGATGTACTTTTTTTACTGCAAATTCACCTGTCTCATCTTTTTCAAACTTAATGCCCCATTGATCGAGCTGTTGAATGGTTGTGAAACTATGCTTCGCATATGCATATACAGTGCTTTGGTTAACTACCCCATCATTGGCAATGGTAATTTCTTTGGTGTATTGCTCAGGTGTCGCATATCCCGGAATAACAGCATTATTCAGCCCATCCATTCCCATTGAAATTGCCCCACTGCGTTTTACATTCGCTTTTTCAATGAGCAAGACTTTTAAATTGGGGTTTTCTTGTTTTGCTTTAATCGCAGCCATTGGCCCTGCAGTTCCACCACCAATCACTACAATATCAAACTCAAGATATTTAGTTTCCATTGTAAAATCCTTATTTTTATTTGAGTTATTAACGATGAATACGTAAACGGTACTGGAAGGTATCGCCTGAGAAATAGAGATATTCATAGTCAATCGGTTGACCATTTGCATCGTGAGTCAAACGTTCGACCCGTAATACCGGAGTTCCGATTTCGACTTGCAACAAGGCCGCTAATTCCTCATCCGCTACAGTGGCATCAATACTTAAATCTGCATGCCCTAAAGGAATGTCACATTCTTGTTCTAATGCTTTGAAAATATCGGTTGTGCGTAAATCAATCGCTTTTTCTTTAAGTTTCAAACCAATATGTTCTGGCAAATAAGTCAACTCATACGATACTGGCTGACGGTTGAGTAAACGAACACGCTGAATTTCATACACATTGGCTTTAACAGGTAACTTTAATTTCGGTACTACATGCATCGGGACCTGCCTAAGCTCGGCCGAGATGACACGGTTTAAAATTTCGTGACCAGCAGATGACATTGCTTCTGCAAAACCTTGCAAACTTGAAATGTTCTGGAACGTTTTTGGCTTGCTTACAAAGGTCCCTTTACCTGGCACCTTAAAAATATAGCCTTCCAACTGTAATTGGTTGAGTGCTTGGCGAACTGTGATTCGGCTTACACCGAACTGTTCAGCAAACTCGTTTTCAGATGGAATTTGACTCAGTACGGCGTATTCGCCATTTACAATTTTGTTAAGGATGAGTTCCCTTAACTGATCGTAAAGAGGCTTATGATTTTTAGCATCTGGGGGTAGCTGGCTCACGGCTTACAACCTGTTATAACAACTTGAGCAAATAATGTTTAAAATGTTTCAGCTTTGGAAATAATTTAAAGCGATAACTTTAGTTAAAAAAATAATTTCAATGAATATCAATAAATTAATTAATAGCTATCTATAAAAGTTAAATGGTTATCATAAAAAATACATTTGTGTTTGTTATGCTATAAAACATACTCCGTTGTGCCATAAACGTAAAAATTACTATTATTTTTTAGGGGATAATATGCAACAAAAACAATTAAATACCCCTGATGATTCAGTGGAACAAGTCACCTTCTGGCAATCCTTCTTATTTTGGCTCAAGCTTGGTTTTATTAGCTTTGGGGGGCCTGCTGGACAAATCGCTGTGATGCATCAGGAATTGGTTGAACAAAAGCGCTGGATATCAGAAAAAAGATTTTTACATGCACTGAACTATTGCATGTTGTTACCTGGACCTGAAGCGCAGCAATTAGCAACTTACATTGGTTGGCTTATGCACAGAACTGCGGGAGGTTTGGTTGCCGGTATTTTATTTGTATTACCCTCTTTATTTATTTTAATTGGGCTGTCTTGGGTTTATATAAAATTTGGAGATGTTCCTGTTATTGCGGGTATTTTTTACGGGATAAAGCCTGCCGTCACCGCAATTGTTTTCCATGCGACATACCGTATAGGTAGTCGTTCGCTTAAAAATAAGTTTTTATGGGTCGTCGCAATTGCGGCGTTCTTTGCCATCTTTGTCTTAAAGCTTCCTTTCCCGCTTATCGTTTTAACCGCTGGTATTGCAGGTTATTTAGTTAGTAAAAAGTACCCTGAGCTACTTTCCTCAACTGCTGGTCATAAAGCTAGTCAAAAAGATTATGGCCCAGCATTTATTGATGATGAGACTCCGACACCAGAACACGCTAAATTCCACTGGTCACGGTTAGCCAGACTTATTTTTATAGCAATCATTTTATGGTTATTACCCATTTTAGCTTTAGGCGTATATTTCGGATGGCATCACTCTTATACCCAAATGGCATGGTTCTTCACTAAAGCTGCGCTGCTTACGTTTGGGGGCGCTTACGCAGTTTTACCTTATGTCTATCAAGGCGCTGTCAATCATTTTGGATGGCTTTCACCTACACAAATGATTGATGGTTTGGCACTTGGTGAAACTACTCCTGGTCCACTGATTATGGTCGTTGCCTTTGTTGGTTTTTTAGGAGGTGTTAATCATTCACTACTTGGTTCTGAGCATCTATTTTTTGCTGGAGCACTCGGTGCAGTTATTGTGACTTGGTTTACCTTTCTATTTTCATTTGTCTTTATTTTTGCGGGTGCGCCGATTATTGAGTCTACACATAACGAAATTAAATTTACTGCACCACTCACTGCAATTACCGCGGCTGTGGTCGGCGTCATTTTAAATTTAGCACTATTTTTTAGTTATCATGTGTTATGGCCACAAGGCTTTACAGGGCATTTTGACATTGTTGCAGCCCTCATTACTCTTGCTGCATTTATTGCTTTATTCCGATTTAACATTAATGTGCTGTATGTCATTTTTGCTTCGGCACTGATTGGTTTAGGGGTTTATCTTTTATAGAAATTAGTCATGAGTTCTTTAACGTAATTGTGAAGGACTCATGCCATAAAACTGTTTAAAACGATGGCTTAAATGACTTGCTGAACTAAAACCACATACTAGGGCAATGTCTTGTAAAGAAAGCTGAGATGACTGAATGAGTCCTTTTGCCTTAGTTAAACGTCTTTGCATGACATACTGGTGAGGCGCCATATTCATGGACTGTTTAAACATATGAGCAAAATGGTATTCGCTTAAATTCACAACATTTGCCAAATCAGACAAAGTGAGAGCCTGATCTAGATGATCTTCAATCCATTCCTGAATATATTTGAGCTTATGAGGTGCCAACCCACCTTTAATAATAGGCTGTTGCCATTGAACACTGCTGTATCTTCTAATTAAATGATTTAGCAATAAACTTGCTGTTGTACTCATTTGCAAATGATTTGAAGAATCTTGCCAATCGCAATCTAGCAAGAAGAACTGATAAAGTGCTCGAATCCGTTCATCGTCATTAAAGACAACTTCGTTTAACTCAATTTGATTAGGTTCTTTGTCCCATATTTTTTCGGCAACATCACGTAAATGTTGGTCTGTATAATACAAGTGAACAAATTTAAGCCCACCTCGTATATCCCAAGTCGACTCTTGATGCTCAGGCAACAAACAAAAACGCCCTGGCCCGCCACCATTTTTCCAGCCTGCAGGTGTTTTTTGATAACTTTCATAACCATCTTGGATATAGAGACTCAAAGTATGGTGGTCGCTACAGACACTTACACGATCTTGCTGATTAGACCAAAATGCAAGTTGCATATTTTCATCAAGCACCACAGTTTCGTGAAGCTTGGCTTTAGATTGCTGTAGCTGTTCTAAAGTTTGATAGGCCATGCAAAATTAAAACGAATATCATTGAGCTTAAGTTAACCATATTCAGTAAAATTCAGCTAGTTCAGACATATAAAAAACGCAAGATCTTGCATGTACTACACAAGAATATATACGTGAAAAATGAAGCATTCCTAGATACTTAAGCTTGGTAATCGAGGATGAAGTTATGAATATTTTACTCTATGTTGCGGTGGTGTTGATTTGGGGAACAACATGGATTGGAATTGCCGTTCAGAGCTATTATGCAACACCCGTCGTTGCAATTTTATGGCGTTTTGCCATTTCAGCCTTATTACTTTGGGTTGTTTTACTATTTTCAGGAAAATTACAGCGAATTGCTTTAAAAGATCATTTGTTCTGTATGCTGCAGGGTCTTTGTGTTTTTGGCCTAAACTTTATTTGTTTTTATACCGCTGTTAAATATGTAAATAGCGGTTTAGAGTCCGTCATTTTTTCAATGGCCGTTTTCTTTAATGCCATTAATGCACTTATCTTTTTTAAGCAGAAACCTTCTCCAAACTTTGCGCCAGCTGCACTTTTGGGTCTAAGTGGTATTGTTTTACTGTTTTGGCATGACCTGATTAATAGTCAGTTTAATGCACAGTTATTAATGGGTATTGGGCTATGTGCAATAGGCACTTACGGTTTTTCTTTAGGGAATATGATTAGTGTTAGACACCAAAAACGTGGCCTAAATATTTTTTCAACAAATTGTTATGCCATGACTTATGGGGCATTGGTGATGCTAAGTCTAGCTTTATTTACTGGACAAGATTTAATGCCGCCGATGAATTTCCCATTTTTAAGCTCGGTACTATACTTAGCTGTATTTGGCACAGTTATTGGGTTCTCTGCTTATTTTTCTTTAGTTGGACGAATTGGCGCAGCCAAAGCAGCCTATAGCACGTTGCTCTTTCCTTTAGTTGCTTTAACAGTTTCTACTTTCTTTGAAGGATATGAGTGGACTTTAAATGCTGTATTTGGAATTTTGCTAATCTTACTTGGTAATTACTTAATGTTTAGTAAGTTTGAAATTGGAAAGAAGTTATTTAACACCCAAAAAAATTGTGAAAAGCAGGCTTAAAGCCTGCTTTTTTATAAATCATAATTAATTTTAGTAGCCCGTTTTTAACATCAGCTCAAAATCTTTTAAAGCTGCGGCTGCTGTGGCTAAAGGCGCAGATGCCCCTCCACTGACCACAAATTCACCCATTTCTTGTGTTAACACCCGAATGCATTTTTGAGAACCTTGCAGATGAGCAAACGCATGATTTGCTCGGACTAACCTTAATTCAACACCTGTTTCAATTTGCTGATTTTTAACATGAATAAAACCGACCAGACGAGGAATTACATTTTCTTTTTTCCAGTCACGAATATGATCGGGTGTGACATGACCGATTCCTTGTCTTGGAATATCTTGAATTTTTATATCAGCCCCCAAAACAGTGTTGGCTAATATGGTAATTTTAGCCGCGGTATCCCATCCATCTACATCGAATGAACTGTCAGGTTCCGCAATACCTTTTGTTTGAGCTTTTTCAAGAGATTCTGCAAATGCGCATCCGTGTTGCAACATATCATTTAAAATAAAATTCGTGGTGCCTGTAAACACACCTTCTATTTCTAAAATTTGACAGCCTGCTAAGTTATATTCAAACAAATCAACAGTTGGTAAGGCAGCAGCTGTCGCACCGCTAAAAAATAGTTTTTTATTGTGCTGATGTGCCAAGTTAACTAATTTTTTACCATCTACGACTAAAGCACCTTTAGATACCGCAATCGCATTCATGTTGTGTGTTAAAGCATAATTTAAATAAAATAAGCCTTTCCCACCTGTCACATAATCACTGGGTCCGGTCTCAATAATGACATCTGCTTGAACCTGTTCTAAAAACTTTTGCTCTGTTAGACCTTCCTGAAATCGTGTTTTATCTAGCCACTTTGAAGTCTGAAAACCCTCTTGATCAATTAAGCCTGATGATGAGTTGCAGACACCCACTAAACGGGCATCAATTTGATATTTTTGTTTATAGTACGTCGATCGATTTAAAAGGAGCTCTGCAATTTGTTGTCCAATCCGTCCAAAACCGCAAATTGCCACGTTAACTCGCTTCATATCGCTTTCTCAAAATTTTAAATGCTTTAAATGAAATTTCCAAAGACAATTTAAACATCTTATCTCTGGAAATTTAGTATTCATAAGGATAGTTAAAATACTATATATCTTAGATATTTGTTAGATTAACAATCTTAATAACCATATAAATTGCGACAGCAAAAACCATTAAAGCAAAGACTTTTTGTACAATTGACGCTGGAATAAAACGAATAGCTTGGCGCCCTAATAACATACCAAATGCACATGCGAGTGCGAACGCACTAGTGATTGCTACTGGATAGTGAAAACCCTCTGCAATATGCATCACAATACTTATGCCACTAATAAGGAAAATAATCATAAGTGAGGTTGCAACAATACTATGCATATCCAAATTTGTGACTTTTCTAAGCGCTGGTACAATTACAAAGCCGCCACCAACCCCTAGCATGCCAGTTAAAAGCCCCGCAATAATCCCGATACTGGCAAGCACGCCACCAGTTTTAAAATTCCAGATAAAGCGTCCAGTACTTGGGTTGACCTGACACGGCGGGTTATGAAAATCTGATACTCGGTTACTAATAAGTCGATAACCCACTGTAAACATGACTAAGCTAAACATTAACATGAGCCAGACAGGTGAAATCGCGTTGGCAATTAAAATGCCGATATGTGCCATAGGTGCACCAATTAAGGCAATCCAAATAGCAGCGCGATAACGAACTATCTTTTTAAATAAGCCTTCAATAGTTCCAATGAGTGTAGATAGCGCAACAGCAAGCAATCCAATCGGCGCTGCTTGAGCCACTGTCCAGCCTTGACTTGTCATAAGCGCGGGTACAGCAAGAATACCGCCACCTGCGCCAGTAAGACCAAGTAAAAAGCCAATCACGATGCCTTCAACGACAAGTAATAACATATCAAAAGCCTAAAATTGCATATACATCATTTGCAGTAGACTGCTGGTTAGTGAGTGAATAGAGCTCGTCTTCCTGCGAAGCTTCAGTCGCTTCTCAGAACAAAGCGTTGCTTTGATTCACCCTCTTAACTCGAGCATAGTTCTCGTCTTCTTGCGAAGCTTTAGTCGCTTCTCAAGATAAAGCGTTGCTTTGTTTATCCTCGCTCAGGTTTGACCATCCACTCGCGGCCTTTGAGCATGCCTTGCCAATAAATTGGCGGTAAAATCTGCTCTTTAAGTAACCATGCCAAACGAGATGGCTTTTGCCCATCAATCACCCATTTTGGGAAACTAGGAAGCAATTTGCCGCCATAACCAAACTCAGCTAGAACGATTTTTCCACGCTCCACGGTGAGTGGACATGAGCCATAGCCGTTGTATTCACAGAAGTCCGGCTCCCCCTTGAGCTGCGCTATCACATTTACAGCAACGATTGGGGCTTGGGCTCGCGCCGCAGCAGCAGTTTTGGCATTAGGTGCATTCATCACATCACCTAAAGCAAAAATATTGGCATGCTGTGTGTGTTGTAAGGTTTGAGGATTCACACTCACCCAGCCTGCTTCATCAGTAAGAATACTTGCACGAATAAAATCAGGTGCTTGTTGCGGTGGAACAACATGCAACATATCGAAATTAGTTTCGATTAATGCTGCATTTTCATCATTCACGACCTTAAACCATGCTTTTTTTGCAGGCCCATCTACTTTGACCAGTTGATGATTAAAGTGAAGTTCAGAGCCATATTTTTCGACGTATTGCATGAGTGCAGGCACATATTCCTTCACACCAAATAAAACAGCACCAGTGTTATAAAAATGGATAGAGATATCTTTAAGTTTGCCTTGCTTTAACCAGTAATCCGCTGAAAGGTACATCGCTTTTTGAGGAGCACCTGCACACTTAATCGGCATAGGTGGCTGGGTAAAAATTGCCTTTCCACCGTTTAGCTGTTGCACAAGTTCCCATGTATACGGTGCTAAATCATAACGATAGTTAGACGTCACCCCATTTTTACCTAAGGTTTCGACTAAACCTTCAATGCCATGCCAATTCAGTTTTAAACCGGGACAGACAACCAATGCTTTATATTGGATGGGCTGGCATCCTTCCAAAATGACTTGATTATGTTCAGGGTCGAATCCGGCAACCGCAGCTTTCATCCATTTCACTTTTGAAGGAATCACACTTGCCATTGAGCGTGCAGTTACTTGTGGCTTAAAAATACCGCCACCGACCATGGTCCAACCCGGTTGATAATAATGGGTGTCTGCCGGATCAATAATGACAATATCTAAATGAGGTTCGCGAGACAGTAAGCTCGATGCTACAGAAATTCCTGCTGCTCCAGCGCCCACAATCACAACGCTATAACAAGGAATTGTCGCTGGTTCATAATCATGTTTTAAAATACGTGGCACTAAGCCTTTTAAGTTAAAACCAAGTTTGTTACCCGTTTCAACTAGCAGTGCTGCATCTTGTGGAGCAACTTCAGCCAAAGCCCACAAACTGATTGCACGCATACCAGAGCGACAATATGCTAAAACGGGCTTTTGGGCATTCTGATAAAGCTGCTTAAACTCGGTAACTTGTTGATCGGTAATTTTGCCACTGGTAACAGGTTGATAAATTACCTTTAGACTATGTCGCTGAGCTGCTTCTTCAATTTCAATTACATTGGGTTGATCTGCACCTTCTCCATCTGGACGGTTACATATCAGAGTTTTTATTCCTTGATCTGCAATTTTTGCAATATCGTCGACTGTAATCTGGCCAGCAACATAAAAATCTTGATTAACTCGTTTAAGTTCCATATTGCCACCTTCTTATGATTGTGAAATTGAGCCGCAAGCCTGATTAGCAGGAAGTGCTTTATCGATTTGTTTTGGATATGGCAGATTTAAGTTATTCATTAATTCAATAAAATCTTCACGCGAGCGATTCTGACCTAGACGTGAATTATTTAAGCGTTCATAACCAATTGTTGAAGACAGACGACCTTTATAATCGTGTCCCGGATACACAATAGTCTCGTCAGGCAAGCTAAAAAGTTGTTTATGAATACTGTCATAAAGTGTACCTGCATTACCTTGCTGGAAGTCAGTTCGACCACAGCCGTCAATTAATAATGCATCACCAGTGAAAATCATGTTTCCAACTAGGTAACTCGTACAAGCATTGGTATGACCTGGTGTGTAACGCGCTTCAATACTGAGGTTGCCAACTTTAAGCATGCAACCATCAGTAATTAAAATATCTCCGCAACTTACTTCTGAGTTTCGGTGTAAAACCGATTTGCAATGGAAACGTTCACGAAGTAAATTTGCAGCGGTAATATGGTCTGCATGAACATGAGTGTCTAAGGTATAGATGAGCGTAAATTGATGCTGCTCTAATTCTTTTGCATAAATCTCAATATCTGATGCGACTGGATCAATTAAAACAGCCTCTCGTGTTTCTTCACATCCAAGCATATATGTATAAGTCGAACTTTCTTTTTCAAAAAACTGCTTAAAGAACATGATTTATACCCTAATAATTTATTTCTTTCCTATATTTTGCAAATAAGATGCCAATTATTTAAAATTAAATAATAAATATAAAAATCAAAAGTTTAAAATAATAAGTAAAACTAAACTTAGAAAATGAACTCAGCTTGATGTTCCTATGAAACTCAAGTATGTTTCAATGAAACGATTGTGAAACATATAAAATGGCAAAGCTAAATTTTGAGTCAGAACAGAATTTTTATATTTTATTTGAGCAGCTTAAGGCTCTCTTCCCAAATGCGAGCCTGTTTTTAGCAGACACAACGACTCAAGCAATTCACTATAAATTTAATACAGACGATATTTCTGTAGAGAGTATGGCAGCGCTTACTCAAGACCATCACAATCAATATCTTGAGATCAATACTCCTAAAATGAGACAGCGATTTATCTATCAAGAACATGATATTTATATTGCCGAGCATCGCATTATCGGAAAGCTACATATTTTACAGCCTATTAACATAGAGAATGATATTGCTAATCAAGTAGAGCTAACAGAACAGTTGCAAGACTTGTCCAAGGTTTTTAATAGCTGCTCGCCAGAAATGACCCGTATGTTTTCAATTATTCAAAGAGTGGCAATTACTGAATTTCCAGTGCTTGTCCGCGGTGAATCTGGTAGTGGTAAAGAGCTTGTGGCAAAAGCAATTCATGATTATAGCCAACGTAAAAATAAGATTTTTGTAGCAATTAACTGTGCTGCTCTCAATGCCAATATTTTAGAAAGTGAACTATTTGGGCATGTGAAAGGTGCTTTTACAGGAGCAATTCGTGACCATAAAGGCGTGTTTGAACGTGCTGCTGGCGGAACGTTGTTTCTAGATGAAATTGCCGAGATTCCTTTAGAGCTGCAAGCTAAATTATTACGCGTATTAGAAACAGGGGAATTTACGCCAGTTGGTGGTGAAAAACCGATTCAGGCCAATGTCCGAATTATTACCGCAACACACAAAGCTTTACGCGAAGAAGCTAAGGCTGGGCGTTTCCGCCATGATCTACTCTACCGTTTGCGTGTGATTCCAATTTTTATACCCCCACTTAGAGAACGAAAAGTCGATATTCCTCTTATTGTCGATCAAATTTTAAAAGAAAGCTCAGCCCAACTCGAATCGATGCCTCGCCATATTAATCAAAAAGCCATGCAGGTTTTATTGAACTATGACTGGCCGGGAAATGTTCGTGAACTAAAAAACACTCTGCTTTATGCGTTAACCATGGCAAATGGTAAGGTTGAAATTGAAGTCAAAGACTTACCGAACGAGCTCTTAAATGCTGAGGATTACGTTAAATTACCCGAGACAAATACAGAGCTGAGCCCGGAAAATGTGCAAGCAGCTTTAGAAAAATATAACCATAACCTGAATATGGTCGCGAATATTTTTGGAATTAGCCGCACTACTCTTTGGCGATACAGACAAAAGCACAAGCTTTAGCTAGGTATTTAGCTCATCTAAGGCGTATCATATTGCAGTTGGTTAGGTCCGTTAGTTCAAAGGCTTTCTATGATTGTTCGCGATAAAAGCAGCGTTTTTAAACTCTTATTTGCATGGAAAGGAACTGTTCTGCCCAAGGTTTTACCAGCACTAAGTTTTGTTGTACTTATTTCAGCATGTGTGGTCTGGCTCTCTTATTATCATTGGATTCAAATTCCTACCGTACCCGCGATCGGATTTACTATCTTTGGCGTGATTCTTTCCATTTGTACGGGTTTTCGAAATAATGCCTGTTATGATCGATGGTGGGAAGGTCGCAAACTTTGGGGCGCATTAATTGCCAATGCCAGACACATTGTTAGAGACAGCCATGTTTTATCCAATGAACAACGTGAACATTTAATTCATCAGGTCTTAATTTTTAGCAATTTATTGCGTGATCGCTTACGTCAACAAACCGCCGAACCAACCAAATTTCTTGAACATGCGTATTTAAATAACTCTTCACTCGATTATTTAAATGAGCATATTAATGCACCACAATTTGTACTCGAAAATATTCAAAAAGATTTAGTCAAATCTCTAAAAGACGGCGAAATTAGTGACATTATCTATAGCACTCTGACGCGTCATATTGTTGAGCTAGGCAATATTCAAGCGGGTTGTGACCGTATTGCCGGTACACCTTTACCCTACTCATATTCAGTACTTTTACATCGTGCTGTTTACTGTTTTTGTTTTATTTTACCGTTTAGCCTTGAAGCAGCTTTAGGTATTTGGACACCGCTTATTGTTGGCTTAATCGCTTATATGTTTTTAGGGCTAGATGCTTTAAGTGCTCAAATTGAAGAACCTTTCGGTTTGCAAGAAAATGATTTACCGCTTGATTCAATTGTTCGCTTAATTGAGCGAGAGTCTCTAAGCTCTTTAGGACAGCCATTACCTCCTATTATTGAAGCCAAGAACAACAATTTACTTTAATAAAAAAGAGCGAATCATCGCTCTTTTTTATAGGCTTAAGTACTTATTTATGGATGTACAATAATCTTAACTGCCGACTCATTGTTATGAATTAAGGTTTCAAAACCCTGTGAAATCAAATCATCAAGTTGGATGCGCTGCGTAATAAAAGGTTCCAGATTTATTTTACCTTCTTCGACCAGTTTAATGGTTTCTTGATGGTCATTTACATAGGCAATTGTGCCTCTTACATCAAGCTCTTTCATTACTACACTGTGCACATTAATTGATGCTGGATGGCTCCAAATCGAAACAATAACAATAACGCATGTTGGTTTCACTGCCGCAACCAAAGTATCTAATACCTTGTTAACGCTACTACATTCAAACGCGACATCGACACCATCGCCATTAGTGATTTTCATGACCTCAGAAACAACATCAACTTCTGATGGGTCTAAAATATAATCTGCGACTCCCGACTCTTTGGCTTTTTCTTTACGTTTTGCACTTAGCTCAGTAATGATAACCTTAAGCCCTTTCGCTTTTAAAATTGCCGAAAGTAATAAACCAATTGGGCCAGCTCCGCCAACCAGTGCAATATCACCAGCCTTTGCACCACTACGTACGAAAGCATGATGACCAACCGATAACGGTTCAATTAAGGCTGCCTGATCTAGCGGAATTTTATTGGAAATTGGGTGTACCCAACGGCGTTTAACCGCAATTTTCTCCGACAAACCACCGCCACGGCCACCTAAACCAATAAAGTTCATATTTTTGGAAAGATGATAATTGTCACCCGGTCCAGTCGGCACATCATCGGCCACAATATAAGGCTCTACGACTACATGCTGGCCAATTTCAATATCATCAACATCTTCACCTACGGCATAAACCACACCTGAAAACTCATGTCCCATCGTAATCGGTGCAGATTCGCCTGAAATAGGATGCGGATGTCCACACGGTGGAATAAAAATCGGTCCTTCCATAAACTCATGCAAATCTGTACCACAAATTCCACACCAAGCCACCTTTATACCTACAGTGCCGGGAGTGACTTCTGGTTCAGGGATATCTTCAATACGAATATCGCCTCTGTCATAAAAACGCGCTGCTTTCATTATTATCTCCCTCAAATCAGGATGTTGTTTTAGCGATAGACAATTCCGCCGTCCGTTAAAATGGATTGACCCGTAATATAGTCCGAATCTTCACTTGCCAGAAAAGCAACTAATGCGGCTACATCGTCTGGTGTTTGGGCTCTACCTAAAGCAATACCTTCCACATATTTTTTATAAGTTTCACCTATAGCGGCACCGGTAATTTCAGCAAAACGTTTATCAATTTCAACCCACATGTCAGTTCCGACAATTCCGGGGCAATATCCATTTACCGTAATACCGTGACTGGCATATTCTTTTGCCGCGGCTTGGGTAAGTGCTCGTACCGCAAATTTAGTTGCCGAGTAAATACCGAGTAAAGCAAACCCGTCGTGGCCTGCAATTGAGCAAGCATTAATGATTTTACCTTTATGTTGCCGCTGCTTAAATTTTGTAGCAGCAGCCTGTATGCCCCACAGCACTCCACCAATATTAATATCAACAATTTTTTGAAATTCGTCAGGTGTGACATCAGCAATCGCTTGGACTTGTGCAATTCCAGCGTTATTAATCATGACATCAAACCCACCAAGAGTCTGCTCAGCATGATTTATAGCGGCATACACTTGCTCGCGGTCACTTACATCAGCAATAAATGTGCTCGCATTTACATCTAAAGCCTGAATTTCCTGCTGCACATCGTTTAGTCGATCTTGTTTCATATCCACTAATGCAATATGTGCCCCTTCTTGCGCCAAGCGCAGGGCAATCCCACGGCCAATGCCTTGAGCTGCCCCAGTTACTAAAGCGACTTTATTTTTTAATCCCTTAACCATGTTCAACTCCTGTAAATATAGAATTTCTACATATGAATTGCTCGTTGCATTGAAGCCAAAATGGATTCATGCATGGCTTCTGATAATGTTGGATGCGGGAAAATCACTTGAGCTAAACTTTCATCAGTTGCTTCTAGGTATTTGGCAATCGCAAATCCTTGGATATGTTCGGTCACTTCATGGCCGACCATATGTGCACCAAGTAATTCACCCGTCTCTGCATGTACCACCGTTTTAACGAAACCTGACGCATCTCCAATTGCCAAAGCTTTGCCATTTGCAGTTAAAGAAAATTTGCCGATTCGTACAGGTAAGTTCTGAGCTTTTGCTACATTTTCTGTTAAACCAATGCTCGCTACTTGTGGATGAGTAAAAATACAACCCGGAATCTGGCTACGATCGAGTGAATGGACGTTTGCTACACCAGCAATTTTCTCGACACATATCATGGCTTCATGACTTGCTTTATGGGCAAGACACGGTGCACCAGCCACATCACCAATCGCATAAAGCCCTGCTACGTTGGTTTTACAATAGTCATCAATTGCCACAAAACCTTGTGGATTGAGTTCTACACCTAAACGTTCTAGTCCTAGCCCCGTGGTATTCGGCTGTACACCAATTGCCGAAAGTACACGCTCAAAAACAAGCGTTTGAACATCATTTGCCGTTTCAACCACACAGTGAACTTGACCATTTTCAATTTGAATACTTTGAACGACAGCATCGGTTAAGACTTTCATTCCTTTTTGTTCAAATTGTTTTCTGACAAATTGGGCAACTTCTGCATCTTCGGTTGGTAAAATCTGCTTGGCTAAATCAATAAGGGTGACCTGACATCCTAAATCTTGATAAAGGCTAGCAAACTCACTACCAATTGCACCTGAACCTACAACCAGCAAACTTTTCGGTAACTGCTCTGGAACAAGCGCTTCTTTATAGCTCCAGACATATGTTCCATCGACAGGAAGCTGAGGAACATGTCGAGCTTTAGCTCCGGTTGCCAAAATGATATGTGGTGCACTCAAATCCTGACTATTACCTTGAGCATCTGTCACTTCAAGTTTTTCTTTTGCCGTAAGCTGAGCACGACCATTAAACACGGTCACCTGATTCTTTTTAAGCAAGTAATCGATGCCTTGTACTAATTGAGCTGACACTTGTCGGCTATGTTGCACAAGCTTTTGAATATCAAAATCGAGTTGGGATACCTGAAAACCAAACTGTCCGGCATGTTTAAACTGGGTTGCGAGCTCTGCCCCTGCAAGCAAAGCTTTGGTTGGAATACAGCCCCAATTTAGACAAATTCCGCCTAAATGTTGCTCTTCTACAATTGCGGTTTTTAACCCGAGCTGGGCTGCACGAATTGCAGCCACATACCCACCCGGTCCCGCGCCAATCACAATTAAATCAAATTGAGCTTCTGACATGGGGGTTCTCCTACACCAAAATTAAAGCAGGGTTTTCAACAAACTGCTTAAAGCTGGCCAAGAATTTCGCCCCAACTGCGCCATCAATGACTCGGTGATCGCATGACAATGTCGCTGTGACAATCTCACGAACCACTACATTGCCATTTTCAACAACAGCACGTGATTCAGAAGCACCTAATGCCATAATTGCACCTTGCGGTGGGTTGATAATGGCATCGAACTGTTTAATGCCTAACATTCCTAAATTTGAAATGCTAAAGCTGCCACCCTGAAACTCGTCAGGTTGTAACTTGCCAGTCTTGGCACGCGTTGCCAAATCACGCATGTCATCGGAAATCTGTGCTAAAGACTTCTGATTTGCTGCTTTTACAATGGGTGTAATTAAACCGTTTGGAATCGCTACAGCCACCGAAATATCCGCTTGAGAGAACTGTAAAATTGATTGAGTCGCCTCATCAAATTGAACATTCACCTCAGGTACTTTAATCAGTGCCGCCGCCGCTGCCTTAATTAGCATGTCATTAATCGAAAGTTTCACTTGTGGAACAGTCTCATTAATCTGCTTACGTAGTTTTTGCAAAGCCTCTACGTTAAGATCGACCACTAAGCGGAAATGCGGTGCGTTACGTTTTGCAGCCTGTAACCGTGAAGCAATTGCTTTCCGCATCCCATTCATCGCCACAGTAGTAATGGTCGATTGTGGTTGAGCTACACATTGCACAGGTTGTTCATTTACCGATGTTGGGTTATTACGATAGTAAACTGCCTCAACATCTTCTTTACAGACACGGCCACGAGTACCTGAAACACGGCAATCATTTAGGTTAATGCCCCATTGTTTTGCTAAACGGCGTGCTACAGGTGTCGCTAAAACTTGGCTATCATCGGCCGTAGATTTAACCACTTTAGCTTGAGTTTGCTGCTTAACATCAGGCCATTGACCACCAGCAGCCTGTACAGCCTTCTGGATGTCTTGAATACTAATACGTCCTTCACGACCAGAACCTGTGACTTTTGCCAAGTTTACATTGTGTTTTTCTGCAAGCTTCAAGGCATGCGGCGTTGCAAACAACTCATTAGATGTTTGATAACCTTGTAATGACTCTGGTACAGCGTAGTCATCTTTCGCTACCTTTGCAGGAGCTGAAGCACTAGCTGCTACAGTCTGTGGTTGTTCTGCTTTTTCAGCAACAGGTGCAGATGTTTCCGCTTTATTTTGCTCCGAAGGTGCTTGAGCTGCTGAACCACCTAGTGATGCGATAAACTTTTCAATTTCTGCATCAGAAACTTGGCTTTCAGCACATACGGCAAGAAGACCACCAACAGGTAAAGTATCACCATCTTTTGCTAAAATTTTACGGAGCGTTCCAGCAAAAGGCGCTTCTAACACATTGACGATTTTTGTGGTTTCAATTTCACAAATTTCATCGCCTTTATTAAAGCTATCCCCCTCTTTAATCAACCATTGGGCGATCGTGCCTTCTTCCATGGATAATCCCCATTTCGGGATCTCCAGCGTTTTAATTTCGCTCATCCTAAGCCTCCAATGTTTTTCGCACAGCTTGCTCAATACGCTCTATACTTGGAATCCATTCTTTTTCTAAAACTGGAGAGAATGGAACAGGCGTATGTGGTGGCGTTACGAGTTCAACAGGTGCTTTCAAATAGTGAAAACCTTTTTGGGCGATCAGGGCAGCAACATCATGACCAAAGCCACAGCGTGCTGCTGATTCATCCACAATAACCACACGCCCAGTCGATGCGACAGACTCTAAAATTCCTTCTTCATCTAGAGGTGAAATTGTTCGAGGATCTACGACTTCAACCGAAATACCACCTTTTGCCAGTTTGTCTGCAACCTCATTGGCATGGTGTACCATCAGGCCTAAAGCAATAATGGTTACATCTGTCCCTTCACGGGTGTAATTTGCTATACCAAAAGGAATGGTATAGGCATCATCTGGAACTTCGCCTTTAATGTCATAGAGCATTTTATGTTCACAGAACACTACAGGGTCATCATCACGAATAGCCTGAATTAACAGCCCTTTCACATCATATGGGCTAGATGGAACTACAACTTTTAAGCCCGGAACCGCAGCAAATACGTTATACGGTGACTGAGAATGCTGAGCTGCTGCAGAGAAACCCGCGCCGATCATGCCACGTACAACCATGGGTGCTTTTGCTTTTCCACCGAACATATAACGGAATTTAGCGGCTTGGTTATAGAGCATGTCATGACACACGCCGTAGAAATCCATAAACATTAAATCGGCAACAGGACGTAAACCTGTTGCAGCAGCACCAGCGGCCATACCGATAATTGCAGACTCGGTAATTGGCGTATCAATAACACGTTCCGAACCAAATTCTGTCCATAAACCTTTGGTTACGCCCAATACACCACCGAAACCTTCTAACTGGTTTTCTTCAGTTTTTTTACCACCGTGCCCACCGCGAACATCTTCACCAACAACAAATACGGTTGGATCACGGCGCATTTCTGATTCAATGGCTTCTTTAATTGCATTACGAAAACTTTTATTTGGCATCTTTACTATTCCTTTAGTAAGAGACATAGACGTCAGTAAGGAGTTGTTCTGGTTTCGGATATGCCGCAGCACGAGCTTTTGCAACAGCATCATCAACATTTGCCTTTGAAGCTGCATCAATCTCGTCTAGTTTGGCTTCATCAATTTTGCCTTTGACTTTCTCACGGAAAATTTTCAAAGGATCTTTATTTTCTTTGATGAACTCGACTTCTTCTTTAGAACGTATCAAGCCAGGGTCACCTTCGAAGTGGCCATAAAAACGGTTTGTGATGGTTTCAATCACGCTTGGACCTTCACCACGGCGCGCGCGTTCAATGGCAGTTTGAGCGGCTTCATAGACAGCAAAGAAGTCTGTACCGTCAACTTTAACTGCCGGTAAACCAAAGCCTGCTGCACGGCCAGCAATGTCTTTGCTTCCTACCGCGTAATCATGACCAGTACCTTCGCCAAAGCCGTTATTTTCAAAAACGAAAATTACTGGAAGTTTAAGAACAACAGCCATGTTCATCGCTTCAAAAGTAAGGCCTTGGTTTGAGCCGCCGTCACCTGTAAAAGACAGTCCGACGCCACCAGTCTTTAAGGTTTTTGCTGTCAAAGCTGCACCAATTGCTAAAGGAGGTCCACCACCCACAATCCCGTTGGCACCGAGCATACCTTTATCTAAGTCGGCAATATGCATAGAACCACCTTTTCCACGGCACAGCCCGTCATCTTTACCGAAAATTTCCAGCATCATGGCGTGAATGTCACAGCCTTTTGCAATACAGTGTCCATGTCCACGATGTGTTGAAGTGATATAGTCTTTGTCGGTTAAGTTCTCGCAAATCCCGACGGCTTTGTTGCATAAACATTCAAAAGCTGAGTTCTCCCCAATCCATTCAAATTTAAGACACAACTTGGGTGCGAGGTCTACCTAATTCCGTAAATCTATTCAGAACTGCCACACGCGCATGAATTTCATTGACCTGACTTTGAAAATGTCTTGCCGTCAGCCTATCACCTAATAATTTGATGCAATGCATCTTGGTTTCCACCAAACTACGACGGTGATAACCCGACCATTTTTTCCATAGGGTTCTGCCTAAATGTTTAACCGTTTGAAGTATCTCATTTCGTTCTATTGAACTTATTTTAGAATCTTTCCAGGGCTTGGCATTCTTTCTGGGTGGAATTAC
>NZ_JFWX01000047.1:0-26190 GCF_000588095.1 Acinetobacter sp. 1130196
ATGGACACAATCGAAGCGAAGAAGAATTTAGATTTACTCTACAAAGATCGGTTTAATCTTGAAAATCTGAATCATCTCAATGCGACACATCAGTTCAAGCAAGACTGTAAACGTCGAATTAGAGATATTGATGTGCAGATTGCTAACATCAAACAGAACCTTAAAAATGCGTGATGCAAAGCGACTGGCTGCAATAAGAAAATTACCATGCGTTAGATGCGGCTATCCTCACTCACAAGCGGCACATTCTAATTCTGGCAAGCATGGCAAGGGTAGAGGAATAAAAGCCTCAGATGCGTTTACAGTGCCTCTCTGTCATAAGTGTCATTTCCTATTCGACACATACCAATTAGGCACGAGACAAGAATCAGAAGCTCTATTTGATGGTTGGCTAGAAAAAACAGAGCGGATGTTAAAAATAGATACAAATTCTGATAATGAATTTATGTAAAAACGAAATGTTTACATATATTTATAAAAAAATTAAAACGCCATTTTTAAACCATGGTAAACTTCAAATACACAAAAGGGGTTTACTATGGTCACAGAAACACAGTTAGTTGTGCCTGGTACAAATGTTCTAAGAAGAGCTGGCGCAACACTAATAAGCGAGTCTGCAACTCAAGCAGAGCAGTCAGAAGCATATGATGTTTTAAATAAATGGAGAGCGCTTCACTCTTACCCTATTGATGTATTTCAAAAAAATCTTAGAAGTAAATGCTCTCAACTGAAGTTTAGGGATTTCACTGTAGCTCAAAGATTAAAGCGAATGCCTTCAATCATATCTAAGTTGCAAAGAAACCCAAAAATGAATTTGGCAAGAATGCAAGATATAGGCGGCGTCAGAGTAATTTTACCAACTATACAGGATGTTCGACGCCTGCATGCAGAGCTTTTGAGTCAAAACAATAGGTTTAACCACGTCCCAGTTATTCCTTGTCATGATTATATTGAAAGCCCAAAAAATGATGGGTATAGAAGCATACATCAAGTATTCACATATAAAAGCCGAGATCATTCTGGTTTAGATGGCTTGAAGATAGAACTTCAGATCAGAACGGCATTACAGCATTCTTGGGCAACAGCGGTAGAAACTTTAGGTGTAATTGAAAATGCATCAATTAAATCAGGTTTTGGCAGTGAGGATATTAAAAAGTTTCTAAAGCTGAGTAGTGCGCTTTTTTCAATTAAAGAAGGCACTCCTGTAATTGCTGAATATGCCACATCAACACCTCAAGAATTGGCAGCACAAGCCAAAGAACTAGAGACTAGGCTTCAAATATTCACAAAACTTAAGGGGCTTCAGATATCTGCAAAGCATATTGAGTCAACCTCAAAAAGCCAGCATGCGTATCATCTTTTGATTTTGAAAAAAGAAGAAGGTGGCTGGATGGTGAACGTAATGCCATTCACTAAGGCACAAGAGGAATTAGCTAGATCTGTTTATGCCTTGATGGAGAAACAAGAAAAGAGAGAAGCGGAAGTAGATGTTGTATTAGTTTCTGTTGGTGACATGAAATCTATTAAAAAAGCTTATCCAAACTATTTTCTCGACACAAATCAGTTTATTAAAGAAATGCATCTAGCATTTAAAAGGTATCTAGATTAATTCTAAATCAAGCCACCCTCGGGTGGTTTTTTATTGCGAGGTCAAAATGGAACCTAGATTCGTCATCAAAAAACATTCTGACATCAACTATGTAATTGGGTATCTCAATACTAATCATGCAAAGGCAGCGAGTGAAGGGAAGCCATTAGTCGTATTGATTGCACCACAAGAGAAAGATCGTTCAAAAGCTCAAAACCGTTTGTACTGGATGTGGCTTAATCAGTGGGCTAAACGTCAAGGTACAGATAAAGACTATGAGCATCTGTTCTTCAAGAAGAACTTCCTAGCAAAAATCTATGATCGTGATGACGTTGGCCAATACAAAAAAACATTCAAGGCTGTAAGAGAATTAAAGGATTCTAAGCATCCTCTTTATCAAGATGTTGCAAATGGACTATGCGAGCTAATGAGCACGACAGACGCAAGTACAGCTCAATTCACTGAATACCTTAATGACATTCATGCTTTCTGTAATAAAAACGGGTGTTATTTGGAAACGCCTGATGATCTTAAGTATGTGTTGGAGTGAGCTGTTGTATTGGGCTAGTATAATGATTCCTAATAATTAGAGATTCTAAATGTATACTCAACAAGAACTTGTAAATATTGCCTCATATGGTGGTGGTTTAGAATTGGATGCTGCTAAACACACAGTCGCAGACCTAACCAATATTGCTTCTTATGCTGCCAGCAAAGGTGCACGAATTACTATCAGCCTTAAGAACAAAAAACTTAGTGCAGTAGAAATGACAAATATTGCCTCCTATGGGCAGGGCAGTGTGAGTTATAAAGATATTTACTAATCATCAAGAGCCGCCGAAAGGCGGTTTTTTAATGGGTGAGATTTATGAAAAGACCTTATCCGCCTGAACAAGATAGTCCTTATGCAGATGATGAAGACTTAATTGATAGTGGTGGTCTGCTGCATTTTGAACCCGCTAATAACGATTTATGGCCATGGATAGAAGAAACCTTTCTTTGTGAGTGGGGAAAACTTCACAATCCAGATCATGAACACCTTCTAAGCTTTCAACCTCCTGAGATTTCATTCTTATGGGCCTATGCTAAATGTGAGGCGAAAGATAAACGGGTATATGGTCAAACCGAGAAAGTGATGATCAATGTAGGAGGATGGCGTAAACAGCGCCAGGAACTGCAATTAATTAATTGGTTTGGTGATGTTCCTAAATACATAATTACATTAGATGCCCGTATTTGTCAGGTAATGAGTGATACTGACTTTTGTGCCTTGGTTGAGCACGAGCTTTATCACATAGGACATAAGAAAAATAAAGATTCTGGCGAGTTTGAATATACATCTGTAGGTGAGCCTAGATTGTATTTACGTGGACATGATGTCGAAGAGTTCCATGGTGTTGTTCAACGTTATGGCGCATCTGAAGAAGTCCAAAAAATGGTTAATCTAGCGAATGAAGGTCCAACTATATCTAGAGCCAACATTGCTCATGCATGTGGTACATGTTTATTAAAACTTGCGTAGGAGAAGTCTTTACGTAGCTATACAAAGGGGTGGTTATGGCAAAACTCACTGAACCTATGAAAATCTTTATAGTTCAAAGTCTTGCTTGTTTTGAAACACCTCAACAAGTCGCTGACGCTGTAAAGAATACTTTCAAGGTTGAGATCGAAAGAATGCAGTGCGCAAATTACGATCCAACCAAACCAACTGGCGAGAAAATGAGCCAAAAGCTAAAGGACTTGTTTTACAGAACCCGTGAAGATTTTAAAAAAAATATCGAAGATATACCGATTGCTAATAAAGCATTTCATTTTAAAGAACTGCAAAAGATGTATGACGATTGGGGTAAAAATAAAGTCATGCGCCAAAATGTGCTTAAGCAAGCACAGGGTTTGCTTCAGTCGGGTAAAAGTGCTGGTCCAAGTGGCTTGTCTGAAAAAGCACAAATTGAACTTGAAATTAAAAAGCTCGAACTTGAAGAAATTAAACGTCGGGTAAATCCACCTAAAGAGAAACCACCTGAAGAAGATTACCGCCTTGATCTAAAACCAGACGAGGGCTTGCCGAATGAACCTATCCTTTAGTCCTGAAGGTGCAGTAGAACTTACACCAAAACAGGCGAATATCTATGTTTGGGGCTGGCAACCTGAGGCGCGGTTTAGAGATGCGGTATGTGGTCGGCGTTTTGGTAAAACATTCCTAGCAAAAGCAGAGATGCGCCGGGCTGCAAGATTGGCTCAGAAGTGGAATGTTTCTGTAGAGGATGAAATCTGGTATGCAGCACCAACCTTTAAGCAGGCTAAGCGCGTATTCTGGAAAAGGTTAAAACAGGCTATTCCGCCTTCTTGGCGCTTTGGTAAACCTAACGAAACTGAATGTACTATCACTTTAAAAAGTGGTCATGTAATTCGTGTTGTGGGCTTGGACAACTATGATGACCTTCGTGGTTCTGGCTTATTTTTCCTAATCATTGATGAATGGGCCGATTGTAAATGGGCTGCTTGGGAAGAAGTACTTCGTCCAATGCTTTCTACTTGTAAATACATCGTAAATGGTGTGCAGCGAGTAGGTGGTAATGTTCTGAGAATTGGGACGCCAAAAGGTTACAACCACTGCTATGACACATGGATGGATGGACAAGATGGTCGAGAGCCTGACCATAAAAGCTGGATTTATACATCATTACAAGGCGGTAACATCCCAGAAAGCGAAATTGATGTAGCTCGTCGCAAGATGGACTCAAAGACTTTTCGGCAAGAATACGAAGCAAGTTTTGAGACTTATCAAGGTGTTATTTATTACTGCTTTGAGCGCACCTTTAACTGCACAGAAAGGATTGTAAAAGAAGGTGATGTTCTTCATGTCGGCATGGACTTTAACGTGCAGAAAATGGCGGCAGTTGTCTATGTTCGAGATGGTGAAGAGCTTTATGCAGTAGGTGAGTTTAAGGGCCTATTCGACACACCAGCGATGATTGAAGCAATTAAAGCTAAATATCAGGACCACGAAATTATCGTTTATCCAGATGCTTCTGGTGATAACCGCAAATCAAGTAATGCTAGTGAAACTGATATTGCACTACTTAAGAAAGCTGGGTTCAAGGTTCAAGTTAATAGTAGAACCCCTGCCGTGAAAGATCGTATCAACTCAATGAATGGACGGTTATGCAACACAATGGGTGAGAGACGCTTATATGTGAATCTCAAGCAGTGTCCAGAGTTTGCAAGAAGTCTTGAACGACAAATCTACGATGATCACGGTCAGCCAGACAAGAAAGCAGGGTTTGACCATCTTAATGACGCTGGCACTTATCCAGTTGCTTATATGTTCCCATTAAACAAAAAGACAGTGGGAGAAACTTCAATTTTTGGACTACTGTAGGTGAATTATGACAGTTAGTACTGTTCATCCGGATTATGCAAAGGCAATGCCGGATTGGGAATTTATGGATTATGCCTTGGGTGGGGAACGTTGTGTAAAAGAGCAGGGTGAAAAGCTTTTACCAAAGTCCCAAGGCATGATAATGGCCGAAGAGGTAGATCCAAAAAATAAATGCATATATGAGGCATTCAAGCAACGTGCAGAATATCCTGAATGGGTACGTGACTCTAAAAGAGCCATGATTGGTTTGGTATCAAAACTTGAACCAGATATTAATATTGTTGATTCTCGTCTAAAGCCATTAATTGAGCAGGCAACTACAGATGGTTTTGGGTTAAAGCAATTATTCTTGAGAGTAGTTGAAGCACAGCTATCTTATGCACGATGTGCTTTAATGCTTGATTTTGATGACACAGGAAAGCCATATATTGCTTTGTATTGGGCAAAAGACGGCATTAACTGGAAAGAAAAGACTGTTGCAGGGCGAACAGACTTGACGCTTTCAGTATTTAAAGAAGCTCACGATAATTCTGAAGATGAATTTGCTCACAATAAAGAATGCTACTACCGAGCCCTTGATATTATTGACGGCAAATACAGATCAAGATTATTTACTGATGATAATACAGTCAGTGAAGAAACATATCCGGGCTTAGGTAATAAGACACTTTCGTTTATTCCTGTTGTTTATGTTGGCAGTATGAATAATACGCCTTCAATTGACGAAATGCCTTTAATGACAATGGCTAAGGCGGCTATTAAGTATTACCAGTTAAGTGCTGAATATTTCCAAGAGTTGCATTTAACTAGTCATCCTCAACCTTGGGTTTCAGGTGTTGATGAAGATAAGCCTTTGCGTGTGACGGGTCCAATGGCTGCATGGCAATTACCGCAAGGTGGGCAATGTGGTTATCTCGAAATCCAAGGGGTGGGCATTGAGGCTAAACGCACTGCAATGCGTGACCAAAAGAACGCAGCTTTAGAGGCTGGTGCTCGTGTAATGGACATCGGTGGGGCTGAGTCAGGGGAAGCGCGCAAAGCTCGTCAAGATGACCAGTATTCGACATTGTATGGCATGGTTATTACAGCCGCTGAAGCAATTGAACAGGTCATTAAATATGGCGCACTGTGGCTAGGGCTTAGTGACAAAGATTACCGTTTCAATGTTAAGCCTGACTTTGGCTCACTAGGATTTGATGTCGATCTTGCTGAACAACTCTATGAGGCTGTATTGGGAAATAAAATCTCAATGGAAACCTATTGGGATTATATTCGTACAGGCAAGATTCCAGATATTGAATATTCCCAAGAGCTTGAGCGCATTGAAACCGAAATGACTAACAGTCCAATGACTGGATATGTTGCAGGGGTGACTAATGGCAACTCAGATGTCACAACAGGCGCTACTTGATGCTCTAGTATCACATCAAGCCTATCTTTACCGACTTTCTTCAACTGAAATCAATAATCTCTTAACGCAATTCGACTCTCTCTCGAATGAGATGATCTCGAAGTTAAGAGACTTGTTGGATGACTTGAGCGATGCTGAAAAAACGGCATTAATGGCAGGGCAATACACAACGCCAGCTTTAAAAGAAGTCAGGACGATGGTTCAGACTTGGCAGGCAAGTGTAGCGTCAGGATTACTTGAGAGCTTCACAGTAAGCGCAACAGCCTTAGCAGTATATGAAGCCACATATCAGGCTAAAACTATCGCTAATCGCAAAACAGAGCCAAACGGAAAGACGCTATTCAACAAGGCAAAGAAAACGCCTTTAGGTGGTGGGGTGCTACTAGATTCTATTTTTGCGCGAATTGCTGATGATACTCGCGTGAGGGTAGAGCAAACTATTCGAGACGGCTTGTCAAAAGGGCAGACTAATCAGCAGATTGTTCAGCGTATTAAGGGCAAGAAAGCACTTAACTATCAAGACGGTTTGCTTGATCAGAGCAGAAACCAGATTTCTACCATGGTTCGCACTGCTCGAAGTCATGTGTCCAATGTGGCTTTGAATGAAACATATCAGTCCATTGGTGTTGAGTATGTAAAGTTCATTGCAACGCTTGATAGCCGCACTTCTAAAATCTGTATGGGATATTCGGACAAGGTTTACAAGAAAGATGAACCTCATCCGGTGCCACCACTTCACCCCAACTGTAGATCAATCCTAATCCCTGTCTCTGATGATTCAGGCAAGACCATTGGGATGCGTCCATTCAACAATAAAGTGAATGGTGAAGGCGAAATCGGTGTAGTGGATTCAAATACAACTTTCAAAGGTTGGTTTGACAAACAAGATGCAGCTTTTCAAAAGTCTTGGCTTGGGCCGACAAGATACAAACTATTCAAGGAAGGTAAATACTCCTTAGATAAGTTTGTAGACCCATTAACTGGTCAACCATTCACACTTGCTGAACTCAAAAAGCTTGATGAAGAAATGTTTAAGAGGCTGGGATTATGAAAGTAATTAGTCGAGGTGTGCCGCCCGAGTTGCAGACCTATAGAGACTCATGTGGCAAGTGTTATTCAGTTATCGAATTTCAAAAGAATGAGTTGCGAGTCATGAGCGATAGAAACGAAACTATCTATGTGTTGAATTGCCCTGTATGTCGTAACGATATTTGGATTGCATCTCAAGCATTAAAGCAAGTTATTTATAGAAATATGTAAAACAACTTAATTCAAACCTTAGCAGCTTCGGCTGCTTTTTTATTGCCTGAAGCAAAGCCAAAGGCTCAAACAATTAAATCCGCAAGGCGGTATCTCTAGGAGATTTTAGATGTCTGAATTTTTAAAACGCCAATTAATGTCTTTACAAAATCAAGCTGGTGCAGATGGGGGTGAGGGTGGTTCTGGTGGGCAAGGCTCAACAACCATTAATTTTGAAGATCCTGCAATCAAAGCACAGTTAGACCAATACGTTGAACAACATGTTTCTGGACTTAAAGCTAAAAACAATGAGCTTCTTGGTAAGAATAAATCCTTATCTGATGAGTTGACCAATTTTAAAAGCCAATTTGAAGGTCTGGACATTGATGCAGTTAAAGGCTTGCTTCAAAAAGCTGGACAAGACGAAGAAACGAAATTGCTTGCTGAGGGCAAGATTGACGAGGTATTCGGAAAACGTACTGAGCGATTGAAAGCCGAACATCAAAAGTTATTTGATGCGGAAAAGGCGAGAGCTGACAAAGCGGAAGCTTATGCGAATAAGTTTAAGCAGTCTGTAGTCAAAGGTCAAATTGCTCAAGCATTTAGTGCTGCACAAGGTCTACCCGAAGCGACAGACGACATCACAGCACTCGCTTTATCTAAGTTCTCTTTGGATGAAAACGGTAATGCTGTAGCGATCGATGCAAATGGCGACGTGATCATTGGTAAAGATGGCAAAAATCCACTTACACCAAAAGAGTGGATTGAAGACATTCGGGAATCCAAACCTTACTTCTTTCCAAAACCTAATGGTGCAGGTGGGCAAGGCGGGAACAATTCAGGCGGCAAAAACACAATTAAACGTAGTGAGTTCGATGCAATGAGCCCTACAGAAAAAGCTAACTATATCCGCAAAGGCGGCAATGTAATTGATTAATGGAGCTAATAAATGGCTAACACTTTAACTGGCCTTACGGTCACTATTTTTAATGCGCTTGATGTTGTTTCTCGTGAATTAACTGGTTTTATTCCAGCAGTTTCATCTGACATGACATATAACCGCGCTGCTAAAGGTCAAACAGTAACTTCACCTGTAGCGCCTGCTGCAACTGCATCAGATATCACTCCTGGTGTTACTCCTCCAAATGATGGCGATCAAGTAATTGGCAAGGTCGATATGACCATTACTAAAGCTCGTCGTGTTCCTGTACGTTGGAATGGTGAAGAAAAGCTTGCACTTGATAATAACGGGGCATCTTACAACACAATTCTTCGCGATCAATTCGCTCAAGCTATGCGTACATTGGCAAATGAAGTTGAAGCGGATGTTGCAGGTTTAGCAATTGGCGCTTCTCGAGCAGTCGGTACAGCAGGCACTACGCCTTTTGCAACCAACTTGAAGGACAGTGCTCTAGCACTTAAAGCTCTTCAAGATAACGGTGCACCAAAAGGTGATTTGCAGTTAGTAATTGATACTACTGCGGGTGCTAACATGCGAACTCTTACGCAATTAACCAAAGCAAATGAAGCTAATGACGATTCGTTGTTACGTCGTGGTGTGCTTTTAGATGTGCATGGTTTTGCTATCCGTGAATCTGCACAGGTGGTAACTCCTGCATCTGGAACTGGTGCTAGTGCAACAACTAATGCCGCTGGTTATGCAATTGGAGCAACTTCAATCACACTTGCAAGTGCTGGTACTGGAACAATCGTTGCAGGTGATGTGATTACCTTCGCTGGTGACACTAATCAATATGTAGTTGTTGGTGGTGATACTGATGTTTCTAATGGTGGAACTATCACACTTGCAAAGCCGGGCTTGCGTAAAGCAATTCCAGCAGCTGCAACTGCAATTACTGTAGCGCCCACTTCAACTCGCAACTTGGCGTTTGCTCGATCTGCGATTGCATTGGCGACACGTATTCCTGCACTTCCAGAAGGTGGTGACTCAGCTGATGACCGTATGATCGTAACTGATCCTGTTAGCGGTTTATCTTTTGAAATCGCCATTTACCGTCAATACCGCCAAGTGCAATACGAAGTATCGCTTGCTTGGGGTTGTGCAATGGTTAAACCAGAGCATTCAATCATCTTGCTTGGTTAATGACTTGGGGCTTCGGCCCCATTCTTTTTGGAGAATAAAATGTCTAAGACAGTAAAAATTAAACCAAGCCATGAATCACAAGGCGAGTTCGTAATTATCTCTGTAGATCAATTCAATCCATCGGAACATGAGTTGATTGAAGGTGAATCACTACCAATTGATGAGAGTGAAGTCACTAATGATGCGCTTATCCCTGTAGAGCAATTTGATGAATTGGCTAACAAACTGGTTATCTCAGAAGAACAGCTTTTGACTGCAAAAGAAGAATTAATGGCTTTCAAAAATGATGTGCCAGCTATGAAAGCACGAATTGCAGAGTTGCAAGGCGATGACACTCCAGTTGGCGCAACAAATGAAAATCAGAATCCATCAACAGAAAATACTGGCGATGCACAGGCAAGCGGTCCAAAAGCGCCTGCTAAAAACAACAAGCAATCAAAAGATCAGGAATAAGTCATGATTGAATACATTACCGTGGCAGATATCGATGCAAAACTTGGTAACGATTGGGCAAGCAGCGATAGTGCAAAAGCTCGCGCGGTAATGATTACCAATGTTTGGCTAACTAATCTTAAATTACCAGACTCTACAAACAATCAGCCTTTAAAATATGCAATTCTATTGGCAGCAGTAGAGTTGATACCTGATGCAGTAAATGGAAGTCTCTATACGGAAGTTGAAACTGGTGTGTTGAGCGAGACAGTATCAGCACAATCGGGTACAAGCGTTTCTAACACATATTCAGCTACTCATAAAACATATATAGCGAGTGAAAACCTAGCCTTATCCATTCTTAAACCATGGTTAGATAAGGGATTTGGTAATGTAGTTCTATTAGTGAAGATCTAATTATGAGAACAAAAATACAATCTAAATTAGGTAAGGCTTTTAGTACAAAGCTAGCAGATGCTGTAAACACTTTCACTTGTCCCCGGAAAAAATTAGTCAGCTCCAATCCCGCCACTGGTGAAGATACTTACACCGAATACGTCTATGGTGGCAGAGGCGTCCTATTTGGGAGTTGGGCTAAAGATTTGGTGAAGCCGATAGATTACCGCGCAACAGACTCTAAGGCCGTGCTACTGCAAAATGAAGTAAAAGATGCAGCGGGTACTTTAGTTGAGCCAGATGTTAACGACATTTGGGTGATTGAAGGCGGGAATTATCGTGTTGTGAGTTACGGAAAAGATCCAGCGGACGCAACATGGATTGCTCAATTGAGGAAAGTCTAATGATTAACTTAGATGATGGGAACTTAATAAGTCAGGCTGTAAACCAAGAGGGCGTTTATCACGCTGAGGTTCGCAAATCCACTAATGACCCAAAGAAGGTGCTGTTAGATGGCGAAGAATGTAAGTATGTACTCTTTGCAGATACTAACAAAGGCTATCTTATTCGACATAAAACCACCATTAACGGTCGAGTGTTTACAGTAGGGAATGAACCAGTATTTGAGATACTGTTTGGTAAAGTTGAGGTGACTTTTAATGGGCTGGACAAGCAAACCGAGTGCCTTCACTAAAACAATTGAAGCCGATCTAACCAAAAAGCAAAAAGATATTGTGATTGATGCATTACAAGGTGTTGTTCTCCAAAGTCCAGTTGATACAGGGGCATTTAGGGCATCACACAGAGTCAGCATAAACCAGACTGACCAATCATTTAATGAAGCAGAGAAAGATAAAGGCGGTGGCTCAACCATTAGCAAAGGAACAAGTGCTTTATCTCGTCTTGTTCCTTACTCTACTGTATACATCCAAACGAATGCGCCTTATGCAACCAAAATCGAATATGGCGACTTCACTGACAAACCAGAGACACCAAAAACTACAGGTGGCTATTCAAGACAAGCGCCACAAGGTGTTTACGGTTTAACCTTTAACTATATTGCTCAGAAATACGGTGGTTAAAATGGCAATGACTTTAGATCAAGCACGACAAGCCATTATTACTAGAGCAATAGCCTTTACTGGAATTGAGCAAAATCGTATTCAATACCCTAATGGCCCATTGATTACTATTCCTGTAGATGGACTTTGGTGTGACTTAAATATTCTATGGGGCAGTTCTATCATTGCTGGTGTAGGTGATACTCCTTGCACCAGAAGAACAGGGGTTATTTCAATTAATTGCCTTGCAAGACCTCAAACTAATGAGGCTGATATAACAAAGCTCGCTGATGCTTGGTTAGCTCATTTCGAATATTACACAACTGGCCAACTAGAGATACTCCAAGGTCAAGTACAAAACCTCGGCAGTAATGGGGATTTCATTCAGTACAACATTTCAATAAATTATCGCGTCAATTAACGAATTTAACTTTTAAACGAACCTGTCCTTAGCGGCAGGGTTTTTTATGCCTGAAATTCAGGCGAACACTGGCTAGGCTGATCCCCGAAAAGCACGCTTTTCATGTTCAGTGTGCCTGCCAGTTCTTTTCTTTGAACATGAGCTAGTAAGAGGAACTCTTATGAACATGATGACAACATTGAATTTACGAGCATTGGTTACCAATAATAACGGTGAGCCAAGAACAACAAGTTATGCAGTTGCTCAAGCATTTGGAAAGAGGCATTCAGACGTTCTCCGCTCCATTAAAAATATGAAGTGCTCCACAAAGTTTCGTGAGCGCAATTTTGCGTTTACCTTAGAAAACAAGAAGATAGGAAATACAAAGCGACAAACAGGTTTTTACCAGATGACTGAGCGAGGCTTCATGTTCCTTGTAATGGGATTCAACGGTGAAAAAGCCGATGCCATTAAAGAGCAATTCATTGATGCCTTTGAGTGGATGGCTAATCAACTCAGTCAAGTTTTCCAATCAAAATGGGCTAGATATAATTCTCTAACCAATTATCACCAAGGCAGAAAAGCACAAATCAGTGGATGTGCTAGTGCAATGGGGCAGTGGAGATGGGAAAAGGAGCCGCTAGAGTCTGAAATTAAGGAATTGGAGTATCAGCTTCAACCACAGCTTGACTTTAAGGATGCCAAGTAATGGAAATCGCATATATTGTTGCTGAATGCCGTCCATCCACTGACGAAGATAATTATGCCGATATTAATATTGGTGATGATAGCTACATTTTTTGCTCAATTGAGCCTGTTATAGATACGGGTAATTGGCAGAAAAACATTCAGGCTGCAATTCTAATTGGTATCGATATTGAGCGAACTAGGCCAGAACACAAACATATAACCCTTCATGCAGAAAGCATTTTGAAACTTTGCAGGGGTATTCAAGGTAAGCCCTTAAATGCCTGAGAACACAACCAAACAACGCCCTCAATTCGAGGGCTTTTTAATGCCCGAAAATTAAGGAGAAAGCCATGTCGAGTGGTGCAAAGATCCGTCTTTACTATGCTGAAGAGCAAACCCCTGAAGTATTACCAACTACACCAGTTTGGAAAACCGTACGCCGAGTTACTGATGGCTTAACTGAAAACGTCACCACTGAATCATCAAACAGTGTGGTCGATTCGCGATTCCGTCAAGGTGGTTTTGCAACTGAAGCAGAAGTTGTGGGGAGCCTCGAGACTGAATTGTCCGTTAGTCTCTTCGATGACTTCTGGTCAGCAGTAGCAATGAACAATTGGGCCAGTGATGTCCTAAATTTTGGTGGCAATGTTCGCAAAACTTTCACTTTCGTTAAGGTTTATGAAGATGTAAACCAAGTCTTTATTTATCGTGGTGTACGCATAAATGAAGCTACGATGTCTATTGCTACTACTGGCAAAATCACAGCTACATTTGGTTTGATGGGCACTCTGTTTGAGCGTACAACTACAAACCCTGTTATTTCGCCTTTACCAGTCCCTGAATTAGTCCTTGTTTCAGCGCTTAACGTTGGTGATCTTAAAGTTAATGGTGAAACTGTGGTCGGCACTGCTTGTATGCAGTCTCTTGAATTGACTATTAACAACAACATGGAAGCAATCCGTTGTATTGGCTCTAAAAAGCTCACTGCAACGACTTATCTCGAGAAGATTGTTGATATCACCGTCAACACTCAATACATGTTCTCGGCTCAATCGGCAGCATATATCGACTTCATTAAAACCCGTGACACCATGCCGCTAGAATTCTCTATTGAAGATGATGCAGGTAATGGTTATGCATTCCAGTTCCCACAATTAGAAGTGGCTGAAGCTAATCACCCTGATGGCGGTGGAGAAGACACCATCACAGTCGACATCAACTACAACCATATTCGCGTATCGCCAGTTATTACTCGTGTGATTGCGCCAGTTACACCTTAATACTGATTTGGCAGCTTTATTGCTGCCTTCTTATTTGGAGATATAACATGGCTCTTGAAGTCAATATTCAAAGAAATAAAGACGTCAGTTTGTGGCGCGAATTTAAAGATGAAGAAGGTAATGTACTTGCTGAGTTCAAGATCCGAGGCATTGGATATAAGCCTTATCAAGTAGCTTTAGAACGTGCGAATAACCAAATCACAGCTAAAGGATTTGATGTTGCTAAAGCTTCACCCGATGACAAACTCTTTCATGAATTACTATTGGAAGCAGTTGCATGCCATTTAATTGAAGACTGGAAGGGTGTTGTATTTGTCGAAGAAGGTCCTAATGGCGAACAGTTAAAGTCCGAACCTGCATACAATGCAGAGAACGCTACGAAATTGCTTAACATGGGCGATTTAGGGGTTTCTCTCTGGTCCTTTATTCGAACTGAATCTGAAAAGATCCAAGCGGAAGCAAACCAGTATCGAGATGATGTTGTGGGAAAGTCACAACCCTCTACACCTTCGCGAGCAAGTACGCAGGGCTCACGGACCACGAAAAAAAGCAAAGAGAAGCGCTCGGTGTAAAGCTTCCTGATGCACCTGAATATTCTTATGTAGCTAATGCCATCCTGTCTGCATATAACACCATTGCACGATCTAGACGCTATGAACAAGGTGTTCCTCTGGCGTTAGATATCTCAGCAATCAATGCTTATGTGGAGCAATATGATTTGCCAGTTGAACGCTACATCTTCAATGACTGTATCTTTACGCTCGACGATATGTTTTTGGATGAGGCGCATAAGAAGGCGACGCAACGAACGACGAAAACTTAAGTACTAACTTTGGTGCATAATCTAGACTATGCGACGTGATATAGCGCACTTGATGTTACATAATACGCCTATTCTCTTGACATTCCCGTAAAGATTCCTTATTGACAGAAATGTCATTAGTGCGTACCCTTGTTCCTATAGAGACCCTGTTATCAAATGATAAGAGGGTTTTTCTGTCATAAAAATTGTATGTTTTATGACACCCATTAAATATAAGGGCGATAAAAAATGAACAAAGGTATGAAGTACTTTACAGAAGGTCTGCTAGCAGCTTTTGTATTAGCACCTCGTGTCCCAGTACATGCTGTTGAGCCTGCAAAAATGGAAGATCCGCGACCAATTGGTAATGCAGCAAAACATTGGGAAGCAGTCGGTAAAAACATGACAAAAGCTACCAACAGAATCGCATGTGACTTGCGCAGTAAACAACCTGAACTTAACTCATTATAAATACCTAATTAATGTCTCAACATCGTCGAACTAAACGTGGCATCGCAACAAAAAACGGCAATGATTACATTAATGAATAAAGGCTTGGAAACAAAGAAGCATTTTGACTCTGTTGAAGAGTCGACAACCATTGCCGATGATATGATTGAAAAAATAGCTGATAAAGTTGTTGAGCGCCTAAAAGAACAAAAATAAAAATAGGCCACATGCTTTTTTAATGACTTAATTTTAGCCATTTGTTAAATTAGGTAAACTTTATAACAAACGGTGAAATTCATGAAAAAGATAATTTTAGGGAGCATGTTAGTGGCTGTTTTTTCCACATCATTTTCACATGCTTTAGCTCCCAAAAATGGAGATGAGCCAACTTATTGTGAGCAGATTGTTTCGGTCCACGGCTTATTAACTAGAGCACAATTTGAATGTGGATATAGTGAATATAACAATGAGTTAATCTCAGATTCAGCCAAGTGTTTTCAGCATGAACTTGGTGAAGAATATGGGAAAAAAGTCCTTATGTTTGGCATGAAAGAATTTGACCGAAATGTAAAAAAAGACGGGAAGAATAAGATTTGTAATAGTTTATTAAAAGAATTTCCAGAGTATGTAAGGAAGTAACTGATGAAAAAGCTACTACCACTTGCATTTTTACTCACAGCATCATTTGTAACTCACTCAGCCGATACTAATGATAAACACTGTAGAGATGTGAATAAACTTGCTGAAAATGTCATGCTCTTTAGGCAAGAAGGGGTTTCTGTGGTTAGACAAATGGAGATGATAGAGAGTATCAAACCAAGCAGGGATTTCAAAAGGTTAATGGAGATGATGGTCGAGGAAGCCTATAAAGAACCAAAGTTTGGATCAGAAGAGTATAAGGCGGAAGCAATAACTGAATTTGCAAACAATTGGTACATTCAGTGCAAGCAAGCAAATCGAAATAAATAGAGCACTTTAAGGTGCTTTAATTGTTGAAACTAAGAAAAGTTTATAAGTAGGTTTTTATGAGAAAGATAGTTTTATTAGGTTTAATTTGCTTTCCAGTTTTTGCTATAGCGAACACTTCACAACCACTTAATTATCATGAGAAGTGCAAACTAAGAGGATTTAATTTACTTGCCTATGATGCGAATTTTAAAGAAGCATTTGATTCAAAATTAATGAAATTTGGAGTAATGAAGTCTACAGATTTTGATAAGGATGGCTGTATTAATGAAAATAATCTTATAAATGGAATTCTAACAGCCGAATTTCTTCAAAATAAAAATAAATTTGTTGGACAGCATTTAAAAAGTTTTGTTGCATTTGATTCAAAAAATAAAGAAATTCTTGTGGTTTTAGTAGATGAAGAATCGAAGAGTTATGTAATTGGAGATAAGACACCTAACTTAATTTCCGCTCTAAAATCTTCATTTGGTTCAAATGAGTACTTTCAAAAAGTAGATATTACTTCGCCGTTAACGTTCACAAACTTCAATGAGAATTATCAAGCAAATAAAGTTGAAAAAAAGTTTTCTGAAATCATTGAAAAAAGAATAGAGGAAAACAAAAAACTTTATAAGTTGGCAAATGAGAACCTTAAAAAAAAGAATTTAAAGGACTTGATTCATAAAGATACAAAATACATTGCTCAACTTAAGGATGGAGAAGGGAGACAAACTAACATTGATGTAATAACAGTATTAGATCCAAATATTAATTTACCCCTTTCAAAAAAGGGCATTTCTCAGAATTTATATTTTGTGTCAGTTTTAGAAAAGATAGGTTTAAAAAACCCCTATTCATTTAAACCAAGAAGCGCAATTGTAAAGCAAGAAGGGGCATTGCTTAAAATTGGTATTGAATATACAGCTCAAAACTCTTATGGGGCTGATGTTGTTGGATTTGCAAATAAAGTCTTATTTTTGGGAAGTGATGGTCAATATCATCCTGATCCAGAAAATTAATTTTTTCATGTAAAAGAACCCGCGAAAGCGGGTTTTTTATTGCCTAGAGGAAAGTAAGATGGCACAAGAATCCCGTTTGGTCATTGTAATTGATGCTAAAAATGCAGAGCGAAATGCACGCAATCTAGGCAATGAGCTGGATAGCATTGAGCGTAAAGGCGACTTTGCCACTAAATCAATGGATGCGTTATCTGTTGCGACACGTCAACTTGCTGGATATATGGCTGGATTGGTGACTGTAAGTGCCGCCATTTCTAAGATGGACACTTACACAGGTCTTCAGAACCGCCTCAAGTTAGTAACTAACAACCAAGTCGAGCTAAATAAGGCAACAGAAGATACCTTTCGAATTGCACAAAAAACCTATTCAGCTTGGGATTCTGTTTTACAGGTTTACCAACGGTTTAGCGACAATGCCAAAACACTAAACCTTACTATGGATGATACTGCTCGCTTAACTGAGACAGTTTCAAAAGCCGTAGCAATTAGTGGTGCAAGTGCACAAGCCGCAGATGCAGCTTTAGTTCAATTCGGGCAGGCTTTGGCAAGCGGTACATTACGTGGTGAAGAACTCAACTCAGTTATGGAGCAAACCCCAGCACTAGCAAAGGCAATTGCTAAAGGTATGGGTATTACAGTAGGTGAATTACGTTCAGTAGCTGCTGAAGGAAAAATCACTTCACAGGAAATCGTTAAAGCACTTAAAAATGTCCAAGATGAAGTTGATGCTCTTTTTGCTAAAACTGACATTACAATTGGTCAATCTTTAACTTTACTTAATAATGAAATTACTAAATTTGTAGGTGAGGCTGGTAAAGGAAGCGGAGCAGCACAGGCTTTATCAGGATCGATTCAGTTATTAGCAAATAATTTGAATTTAATTGCAGACAGTGCATTTGCCATAGGTATTGGCTTAATGACAAAAGCCGTTTTAACAAAAACGGTTGCTGTACAAGCGAGCATTGCTGCGTCAACCAAACAAGTGTTTGCCACAATTGCTGAACGTAATGCAAATATTGCAGCAGCAAAAGCTGAAGTGGAATCTGCGCTTGCCGAAGCACAAAGTACGCAGGTGACACTAACGAACATCAAAGCTACTCATGCTCAGATCATGGCCGAAATAGAACTCGAAAAAGTTCGTTTAAAAGCCCAAATCACTGAACAAGGTCGCACGGCTACCATCACACGAATGGCTCAGCTTGGACGATTACAAGCTCAAGTTGCGTTAGAGGTTGCTGCTGCGGAAACAGCACAGTCTGCAGCTTCATCTAGATTATCAGCAGCCTTAACAGCGCAATCTGTTGCTACAAGTCGTTTAGCTTTGGCAAAGTCAGCGCTTATGGCGATTTTTAGCCCAATGGGTTTAGCAATTGCAGCAACAGCCGCATCTTTCTATTTGCTAAGCAGTAGTTCGGATGAAGCAAAAGAGTCTCTTGCAACACAATCTGACTCGGTTAGTGATTTAACAGATAAGTACATAAAGTTAAATACTGTGCAAGCATTAACAGAGGGTGTGCGGTTACGCAAAGAGATTGAGCAGCAAAATGATGCAATTGATGATGCTAGTGGAGCTATCAAACGTTTTGCTTATATCCAAAAGGAATTATTTAAATTATCTGGCAGTGATTATGAAGATTATCAAAATGCCATTAAGTCTATTGCTACCGGCGCTAATGATGCAGGTGATCTCTTAAAAAAGATGATTTCATCTGGTCGTTTTAGTCAGACTCAAATTGATAAACTCATTGAGTTCTCTAGTGCAGTAGCAGAATCAAAAAATAAGATTGAGCAGGGTAATACTGCTCTAAAACTCTTAAATGCTACTTCTGGACAACATGTTGAGGTAACGGCCGAATCAATTAAGCAATTAACAATTCAAACAAACTTAACAAAAGTCGCTACTCAAAATTTCACTGACATGAAAACACAAATGCTTGATTCATTACGAGCACAAGTGGAATTCATTCGGTTAAATGGTGGTAGCGAAGAACAAGTTAAATCGTTGAATAAGGTAATTCAGGCATATTCTTTAAATCAAATTTCAGCAACTGATGCTGTGAGTAAGTTCAATAGTACAGCCAAAATTCCTGCTGAAAATATCAAGGGGTTACAGGATCATGCTACTAAAACGGATCAGTCTAAAATTGCGTTGAATCAGGCTAATGCAGAGCTAAAGAAACAGAATGACTTGCGTAATGAGTATCTAAAGCAACATCAAACTGTACTTGCTGCTCAACAAGGAGAAACAAATGAATTAAACAACCAAGTCGCTGCTCAAGAAAAGTTAAATAAGTTACGAGACAACGCCAACAAAGATATTCTGAAAAATGATTTTCTTATAAAAAACACTAAGGCATTTGGTGGTGGCGAAAAGGGTCTTGATAAGGCGCGTGCGGCATCAGAGTTTTATACCGACAATAAAATTCCGATGACTAGAAGTTTAACTAGTCAGGAAGCTGCAATTTTTGAGGCTTGGTATAAGAAGCAGAAGGAAGTCAAGGACTTACAAGAAAGCATTTCTGAGTCTACCAGAAAGCAAACGAAAGAGGTTGAAAAACAAACCAAAGAGTCTGCCAAACAAGCTGTTCTACTTGCAGGGAATAATGAGCGAGTGAGAAATATGCTTCGTGTATATCAGGCTTTCCGTAATGCTGGTTTAGGAGATAAGCAAGCTCGCGTATTAACAGCACAAGTTGGTAGAGAGAATGATTTTAGAAATGAGGCAATGTTTGGGAGCCATAAAGATGCGAATAACGGCTATACCAATACAGGATTTATATCTTGGCAAAAGGGTCGCTCAACAAAATTAATGCAAACTTTACAGGGGCAGGGCGTTTTAGATAAGAAAGGACAGATCCAACAAACGCAAGATGCGCTAGATGCGCAAGCAAAGTTTTTGTTGCAAGAGGTTATGACCAACAAAAGCTACAGCAAATCTAAAAATGCTCTGCTTAATGATGATTTAGACTATAGAAGTCTAGAAAAAATCATTGGGAAAAACTTGATTGGCTGGGATTATGAAGGCAAGAAACTAGGCAAAGAGAAAGCGTCACAGCATCTAGCCAAACAAGACTCTTACTTTAATCAACTGAATAAGATTTTAGGTGCTAGTCCTGATGCAGCCTCCAAAGCAATTGGAGATCTTTCAAAGTTTGAAGATGAAGCATATAAGGCACGTGCTAAAACTCTTGAGGAAGTTAAGCAGCTACAGGCAACATATGACTCAGAAACAGTTGCTAGAAGCAAAAAACGTGAGGAGGAAATCAACAAAGCAACCATTTTAGGTCAATCAAATTTAATCCCAAAAATCAAAGAGCGTTTTGATGCGCAAGATCAATTGGCTCAAAAACAATTTGATTTTGAAGTAAATGGCCATGAGTGGACTGAAGAAAAAAAACTTGAGTACACATATGAAACCAATTCATTACGCCTGGTTGCTGAGGGTAAATTAACAGAAGAACAGCGCAAAATTGCGATTGATTCGTTTAAGTTACAGCAGCAACAAGAATTAGGTTTGCTAAAACTTGCTCAAGAGCAACGTTTGTTTCAAGCTAAATTATTCTTGCTTTCAGAAACTGAGGCAATGCAAGAACGCTACCGATTGGAGCGAGAAGAAATTGCTAAAACAGCAAAAGATGAGGAGGAAAAACGTAAGCGACTGGCATTATCACGTGATCAAGAACGATTAGAAGCACTTGATCGTGCAGCAAAAGCTGCTCAAAACTGGGGTGGTATTCAGGCTGATATGAATGGTACCAGCGAGTTCTTCAGACAGGATCAAGAACGATCTAGCCGCCTAAGTGCCGCGACAAATCTACTTGATAGTCAGCAAGGTGTGGTTAATTTAAATAAACAAAATTCTATTGAGGCTTTAAACGCACAATTTGAGCAACAGCTTATAAGTCAGCAGGATTACGAAAACCGGAAAACAGCTATCATTCAAGCTGCTCAAGATCAACGTAATCAGATTGCTGCTGAATATGCAAAGAATGCTCAGGATATTGAAGATAAGTACCAGCAAGACCGCTTGAACACTCAAATTGCATTTGGTGGCCAAATGATGGGTTCACTTACATCAATGTTTGGTTCAATGTTTGGAGAGCAATCTAAAGCATATAAGATCATGTTCGCCGCTGATAAAGCTTATGCGATTGCAGCTGCTGGTATTGCGATTCAGCAAAGCATTGCTCAGGCAGCAAAGGTAGGTTTTCCAACAAACATTCCTTTGATTGCTAGTGCTATTGCTCAAGGTGCAAGCATCATTGCAAACATCCGGGCAATTAAAGATCAAGGTTTTGCGGACGGTGGTTATACAGGTAACGGCCTAAAACACACTCCAGCAGGGATTGTGCATAAAGGCGAAGTCGTATGGTCGCAAGAAGATATCAAACGCTGGGGTGGTGTTAGCGTTGTTGAAAGCATGCGTCAAAGCAAACCAAGTGGTTATGCGAACGGTGGCTATGTATCAAACAATCAAACGGATGCAATTGCAACAGTTAGAGAGCATAGACAATTTGATGCGATTAATTCTGGAAGAACTGAGAAGTCTCAACCTACTGTTACCATTATCAATAAAACATCAGAAAAAGTGGATGCTACCTCTGAATGGGATGGTAAGGAGTTAACAGTTATCTTAAAAGAGTATCAGAAACAAAATGAGGCAATGGTGGATGCAAAGATTGAAAAAAGATTTAGAATGTCTAAACGACAAGGGTGGTAGGTTTAAAAAAGAAGCTTTGAAAGGTTTCTTTTTTTATTTGAAGCTAGAACTTTAACGGTTCGGAAGAAATCTACTCTATTGTAGGTGGTTGCGTAAATTGTTCTTCTTAATATATTTAAGATTGATAGTTAATTAACCACTTGTTAAATTACCTCTAGAGATAGGGGTAATTTCATGAAAAAGATTATTTTATTGGGTTTTGTTTCAATTCTTGGAGGGTGTTCAGTTGCACCAATTCAATTGCCAAATAATGTATCAACTATAAGTGCTAGCTCAGCGGGGGATACATACATTGATAAAATTGATTATTCTTTTAATTCAACGAGTAAATCATTCTCCAAATTGAAACTATGTGCTGCAGAAACTTTCCAAAATGATGACATTGTTCTACATGACCAAGCTGGTAGTTTCATAGGGGCATATACGGGTAGATATTATGAAAATAATAATACACAAGTTCATCAAGGGAAGTCTGTTTTTAAATTTCTAGATGAAACTGAAAAAACATTTATTGCAAATGGCAATGTAAAAACAAAGGGGCAGCAAGTAGGCCTTATTACAGATTTTGTTAAATATGATGCAAAAATTGCTCTTAAAGAAAATAAAGTTCAATTTGTAATGAGCAATATTTTGAGAGCTCAACAAAATACAGGTACATCAAGTAACAATGGTTTTAGGCAGGTTGGGACATGGGCTGGAGCACGTGCACCTGGTGTTATTGAAGCATTAGATGGAATAGCTCATAAATATCAAAATTGCGTTCAAACTAATTAAACAAGTAGGAAATAAAAACCCCGCTCTTGGCGGGGTTTTGTTTTATAAGGAGGAAATATGAAAGCAATTCAATTTAAGAAAACAGGCCAATACACCGGTAATCATGATGAAGTAACACGTTTACTGGGCGGCACAGTAACCTATGTTGGTCAACGTGGAAGAGAGGCAAATAAGACTTATGAACGAGATGGGGAAACTTTCCCTATCCAATTCGATGATTGGCTTGTAGATATTGAAGGTGTGGTTCTTGTTTTGAGCGAGAAGCAATATCAAGCGCTTAATTCAGTAGCTTATAAACCTATAGGTTTGGGTGAAGCAATTGGTCGGCATGTCAATGAGTACTTAAGTCAACAACAGCGACAAGGCGGTTTATTATCAAAGTAACCCACTCGAATGAGTGGGTTTTTTAATTCCAAAACAAAACCCCGAGAGTTCACAGCTCTTGGGGTTTTTGTTTCCAACCCACAAACCAGACTTGAGGATCAGAACATAGATGAATTTTAACCTAAATGTACAGGTTGATAAAGTAATGAATAAACTTTCAGACAGTAAAGCATTAAGAGTATGGACTTACATTATGGTCCTTGCATTCTTAATTGGAATTTTGATCTGGCAAGCAGCGCCAATATTGACAGCAATTTCTAAGTTGATTGAGGTATTGAAATGAAAGCATGGCGCTTTGTTGCGATCCTTATCACTTTGATTATCTGTACATATCTTTGGAAAATGTAATGAAACTAAATATTTAAACCGACCCATTTAGAGGTCGGTTTTTTTATGGATTCAATTTATGAGCAACCTTAAATTCACTTTCGAATGCGACTTAGACGGAAATAGTAATACTCAGCGCTTTAATACGTTATCAAGCAAATTTGGTGATGGGTATGAACAAAACATTGCTGTAGGTATCAATAACCGATCTGGTGAATGGACTTATCAAAGAACGGCTTATAAAGCCGAAATTATGCAAATCAAAGCATTCTTCGATCAGCATAAAGGCGCTGAGTCGTTTCTATGGGATTCGCCATTAGACGGTGAGGTTCGAGTTAAAACAGGTGAATATCAACCACGCTGTTTAGGTGGTGATATTTGGCAAATCTCTACGACATTCACCCAAGTCTTTTACCCTTAATTTTTAATCTCTTTGAAGCCTCTTTTTAGAGGCTTTTTTTATGCGAGTAAGAAAATGACAATTCAAACTGTTAATCTTGGTTCAGCTCCGACTGGCGCAGGCGGCGACACATTTCGCTCAACTGGCGCAAAAATGAATGAAAACTTTACGAACTGGACACATGCAGCTAGTCGTTATGTAGGTACTGCTGCTGGGAATGTGATGGGAGTTGGTGCTTTTGGAGTTGGAAAGTCAATTCTATTAGGTAGTCAAAAATTATCAACATTGAGAGGAGGTGGTAATGCCTTTTATTGGCAAAATAATGGTAATAATATTTCAAGTGCTGGAGACTATCCAGACAACAATTCTCAGGCAATTATTAATTTAGATATTAACGATTCAGCTGATGCTTGTGCACAATTAAGCATAACACATAACTCCGATATGTATGTCAGGTCTGTAAACTGGAATGTAAATACGTTTCAGCCGTGGCGTAAAATCTTGTCATCAAAAAATACAACTGTGGATGCAAATGGTTTCATTAAGTCAGCATCACCAGTTGTTAAATTGTTTGCAGATAAAATTGAACCTAACGATGAAGCTGCTGAGCAACCCCTCTCTTTTGAGAAATTAGGCATTGGTCATTGCTTAATTAAAGGTTCATCGGGATTTGCAAAAGAAGGCTGGTGGATTGAAATTCCTACAGACACTCATGGCAATAAGATTTGTGCAGTTGAATATCAGACATTGGAAAATGGTGATCTTGAAATTAAGACCTTCAAGAAAAAGCTAAATGATGAAGGCGATATTGTTGCGAATCTTGATGCACCAATCGATATTCCGAACAATGCAAATGGTGAGCCGCGCTGGATTGATATTCGTTTAAACAGTATCAAGAAGACAATCGTCAGAAAAATTCCACGTACTGAAAAACAACCGCGTATGGTCCAGCAAGTAAAATATGCTCCGCAGCTGACTTATATCACTAAATACGAAGATTTATTTGATGATGAAGGAAAAGCTGTAATTGTGGATGGCAAGAACTATAAAAAGCCAGTAACCCACATTCAGACTGATCAAAACGGCACACCCATCCTATCAAATCAACCAGTCATTAATGAAAATGGTGAGCCAGTTTTTGAATGGGTTCAAGCAGTTGATAGTGAAGGAAATCCTGTTTTTGATGATGTGCCAGTCTTAGACAAAGATGGAAATCCAATCTATGACGAGGTGACTTATGACCCTGAATAGTGATTTCCAGAAACTATATGTAGATGGATTAATCCATTTGTATGAACTAGATGCCAGCTCACTTGGAGCTGGCATTTTACGTTTCCACGGGCATATAGCTTTTCAAGATTGGGAAAAAATTTACTCATCCATCGGATCTGAAGGATTGATCGGTGCAGATTCAGGAAGCATTGGAAAGATTTTTGACACTGGTGATCAGAAAGTATGGAACCGAAATATTATCTGGCAAGGTCAAGTTTTTGAGCCAATGGCCTTGGAAGTATCTGGGCTTGAAATGCGTTCAGATGGTAAAGCTTCAGCGCCAACTTTAAGCATGGCCAACAATATCAACGGCATTCAAAATGCTGTATCTGCTTACTGTTTGCAGTTTAAAGACTTTGCTGGTGCAAAGCTTAAAGTCATTACCACTCTTGCTAAATATCTTGATGCCGAAAACTTTACAGTGGGTAACCCAACTGCATCGAATGAATCAAAAGAGCAAATCTGGTACATCGAGCAAAAGACATCTGAAAATGCACAACAAGTGACTTTCGAGCTGTCCAATCCAATCGATTTTGAGGGTTTAAAAATCCCAGTTCGCCAAATAACTTCACTTTGTCATTGGTGCATGGTCGGGAAGTACCGGGGTGAGGAATGCGGTTACACAGGTGTAGCAATGTTCACTGATAAAGATGAGCCAACTGATAATCCGGCACTTGATCGATGCGGAGGACGTTTACGTTCTTGCCGATTGCGATTTGGTGAAAATAAACCGCTGCCATTTGGTGGTTTCCCGGCTTCAAGCTTATTGTGAGGTTTTATGAAACTGACGGCAAAACATAAAAAAGCAATCATGGCGCATGCTGATGAATGCTATCCGCTTGAATGCTGTGGTGTGATTGTTGATAAGCAATATATCGCTTGTCGCAATATTGCCGAACAATCTGATCAATTTGAAATTCATCCCGAGGATTTGGCAAGTGCTGAAGATCAAGGCGAAATCTTAGCTTATGTTCACTCTCATCCAGATGGAACAACAAAAGCTTCGGAACTTGATCTGATTCAAATTGAGTTACATCAAAAGCCGTGGGTAATTTGTTCATATCCGGATCTGGATTTTCAAGTTTATGAACCATTTGGTTATCGCGCCCCT
>NZ_JFWX01000048.1:0-25258 GCF_000588095.1 Acinetobacter sp. 1130196
AGAAAGAATGCCAAGCCCTGGAAAGATTCTAAAATAAGTTCAATAGAACGAAATGAGTTACTTCAAACGGTTAAACATTTAGGCAGAACCCTATGGAAAAAATGGTCGGGTTATCACCGTCGTAGTTTGGTGGAAACCAAGATGCATTGCATCAAATTATTAGGTGATAGGCTGACGGCAAGACATTTTCAAAGTCAGGTCAATGAAATTCATGCGCGTGTGGCAGTTCTGAATAGATTTACGGAATTAGGTAGACCTCGCACCCAAGTTGTGTCTTAAATTTGAATGGATTGGGGAGAACTCAGCTTTTGAATGTTTATGCAACAAAGCCAAATAAAACTAATCATTTCAATCAAGCAATTATTCATCACATAAATTATTTTTTTAAAATCAACAATTAAAAATCTATCACGATAATTTTATAAGCAATAGTTCTTTTATTCTAAACAATTAAATGATTATAATTATCATTTATACTTTTATTTTTGTTAATTGACTTTATTTTTATGTTAAAAATTTCTATATCATCTCCCCAAATTAAAAGTTCGTTCCCACTTAGCCTACTCAGTTTAATGATCTTGAATATTCAAGGTGCCTACGCAGAGGAATTAGCGGACTCATCTTCAAAAGTTGCAGCAGTCATGCCAACTATAAAAATTGAAGCGATGAGTGAACTCGATCCCATCAAAAGTTATATCGACTATGACAAAGCCAATGTCACACGTAATGGTTTAGACAAAAAAGATATTCCGCAAACTATTGATACTATTGATGTTCAAAAATATAAAATTTATGGATCAAATGACTTAAGCGTCATGCTGCAAGGTACACCAGGCGTATCAACCAGTTACGATATGCGCGGCGATGGGATCACGATTCGTGGTTTTGGTGCAGACACAGGCGATATTTACCGCGATGGTATACGTGAAAGTGGACAAGTACGCCGCAGTACAGCCAATATCGAACGTATTGAAATTTTAAAAGGCCCTGCTTCGGTTTTGTATGGTCGTAGCGCTGGTGGTGGGGTTGTAAATATGGTGAGTAAGTTTGCCAATTTTGACTCTAAAAGTTCAGTTGGCGCATATGCGGGTTCATACGATAATTACGGAACAACAGCTGACATCAACCAAGTACTTAACGACAATTTAGCAGTACGTTTGACTGGAGAATATGGCGAGGCAGGCAGCTTCCGCTCAGGTATTAAAAATAAAATTGAGATGCTCTCTCCAAGCTTTACCTATAAAAATGACGATGGAACACTCACTTGGACCACACAATATACCTATGACAAATTAGGTCGAGTTCCTGACCGTGGGCCAACGCGTGAAAATCTACCTGCAGGTACATCCATCAAAACAGGATTTGCCCAAGATGGCGATTATGTTGATGATATTTTGCAAGTGGTCCGCACCGATGTAAATTATGAATATGCACCTGACTGGAACTTCCACTGGGCAGCGAGTTACCGTCAAGCAGAACAGAACTTTGACCACTTTTATTTTGGGACTTATTGTGGGTTAGATGGCAAAGATTTAAAAGGCAAAACCTGTACAACAAAAAAAGGCTATATCAATCAAATTTACTATTGGCAACAAACTAGCAATAAGACCACAACCAATACCTTTGATATTAAGGGCAAATTCAAAACAGGCTCGCTTGAGCACCAAATTATGGTCGGTACAGACTGGACCTATGAGCAACGAGAACCACGTCTAGCCAATAAGACTCAAAACGGTTCAGCCATTTATGGTTACGTTAATCCGCTCACTGGTGAACGTGAATATAGTCGTGGCAATGGCCCTCTTTTAATTAGCCAACATAACTACAATGAAGGTACCACTTATGGTGTATTTGTTCAGGATTTAATTGGTCTAAATGACCAACTTAAACTCATGATGGGCCTACGTTATGATTACTTTGACTTTTCAACTACTAATAAACTTAATAATGATCATCGTAATGTAAAAGACAGCAGTTTTAGTCCAAATGTGGGTTTAGTCTGGCAACCCGTTCCAGAACATAGCTTTTATACGTCTTACTCTAAGAGTTTTGCACCATTTGGCGGACAAATGGGTGTTAACCAAGTTACTGGGAGCACCGATGTCACAAAAATGGATAAAGAGCCTCAATATAACGAGCAATACGAAGTGGGTGTAAAAAGTGAATGGTTAGATAATCGGTTAAATACTCAATTTTCTGTCTTTGATATTCGTAAAAATAATATTCGCTATAAACCAAACCCAGACAGTGAGCCAGATGTATGGGCAACTGCAGGACAGCATCAATCTCGTGGTCTCGAATTTAGCTTTATTGGGCGTGTACTTGACAATGTCTTTGTTCGCGGTGGGTATGGCTACACAGATGCAAAAGTAAAAGAAGACAAGCAAAATCCTGAACGTGAAGGCAACTATTTAGCAAACACATCTAAGAACACAGGTAATTTATTTGTTCGTTATTTACCAACCGAGCAGTGGTATACCGAAGTGGGCGTGACCTATGTCGGTTCTTATTATCCAAATATTAATAATCAAGTAAAAATGGAAGGCTTCAATCGTGTCGATGCAGCAATTGGCTATAGTGCCGACCCGTGGAATGTCACACTTGCGGTAAATAACCTAACCAATAAAGAGTACTGGCGTTCAGACAGCATGCCAGGCACACCACGTAATGTGTTATTGCGTTTAAATTATCAGTTTTAAATAAGTATTAAAAAAGCATACCCCTATTTAGGGGTATGCTTTTTGTTTTTAGATACCGTATTTTTCGCGATAAGCTTGCATATTAGCTAGCGCTTCTGTTTCGCCTTTCGCTTCTAAATAATCCATTAAATCTTTCATGGTAATCAGTGCGTGTACAGGAATTTCTAATTCTTTTTGAACTTCTTGAATTGCAGAAAGTTCACCTTGGCCACGCTCCTGACGATCTAGCGCAACCAAAACACCCGCAATAGTTGCACCGGCATTTTTCAAAATCGTTACCACTTCGCGAATCGCTGTACCTGCGGTAATCACGTCATCAATAATCCAGACTTTTTTACCTTCAACCGCAGCACCAACTAAAACACCACCTTCGCCATGATCTTTCGCTTCTTTACGGTTAAAACCCCATGGCACGCTCTTGTTATGTGTTTGCGACAAAGCAACAGCAGTCGCAGCTACAAATGGAATACCTTTGTAAGCTGGGCCAAAAATCACATCAACATTTTCGCATTGTGTTAATTTATCAGCGTAGCCTTGCGCTAAAAGAGATAAAGCTTCACCATCGTTGAGTAGGCCTGCATTAAAAAAATAAGGACTCACGCGTCCAGATTTTAAAGTAAACTCACCAAATTTAAGCACACCGCGTGATAATGCGAGTTCGATAAATGCTTGCGGGTGAAATGACACAGGCGTTGTCATGAGGTGCTCCAAATTCACAATTGAGGTTAAATTTTCGCATGATACCAAAGGATCAGTATCCAAGTGATGTAAAAATTCTTCGAGTCGTTTCCATTAACGTAAATGGCTTACGTTCTTCAGTGACGAAAGGCTTACTTGAATGGTTAGAACAATCCGATGCCGATGTCGTATGCATGCAGGAAAGCCGCATTACCCATGAACAATGGACTGAAAAGTTTAGACCCGAGGGATGGCATACCCATCTCTTTCCAGCAGAGCGTGCAGGCTATGCAGGTACTGCAATTTATAGCCGCTTACCCTTTGTCTCTATTAAAGATGGTTTAGGGTTTGAATTGGCCGATAGTCAAGGCCGCTTCATTTCTGCCGAATTCGATTTAGGTTTGTCACATCCCGTACATATTGCATCATTATACTTACCTTCAGGCTCAAGTGGTGAAGAAGCGCAAGCACGTAAAGATTTATTTTTAGGTGAATATGCCAAAATCTTGAAACAATGGCGTGATGAGAATAAGTCCATCATTATTTGTGGCGATTACAACATCGTTCATAAACGGATTGATATTAAAAACTGGTCGGGCAATCAGAAATCATCTGGCTGTTTACCACATGAGCGTGCTTGGCTTGACCACATTTATGATGAACTTGGCTATGTAGACACCTTTCGTGTGGTAAGAACAGAAGCCGAATTGTACTCATGGTGGTCAAATCGCGGACAAGCTCGTGCGAAAAACGTAGGGTGGCGTATTGACTACCAAGCATGTTCACCAGACTGGAAAGCACGCACAGTAAATGCATGGGTTTATAAAGATCAATGGTTTAGCGATCATGCTCCAGTTATTATCGACTATAAAATTCAAGATTAAGTGAACAAGTGTTCACTTACATTGTCGTTTTTGCTTACAACACATGTCGTTTTTGAGTATTTTTCTTACACACGTTTAACGGCATTATAGCCCCACGGCACAGGGAAGCAGTCAGGATGACGCAAAAGGATAGGACGCCGTAGGAAGATAAAATAAACTTAAGATAAGTTTATTTGCAAGGATGTGACAATGGACGTTGAAATGAGACCCGCATGATCAGGATGATTAAATGCGGGTTTTCTCTTTTCTATCTCTTATTTTTTGCGCTAAGTTCTTTTAGTTTTCTAGATTCTTCTTATTGAGTTCATTATTACCTTGTCTTATGACAATAACATGACATTCTTTATTGTTTTAATCATTATTTTTCATTTGTTTTAAAAGTATCGGTATAAAGTAGTGCCCAAATGCATTTTGGGTTAGGCTGTGTGTTCTTTCTTTTTGACATGGTCCGATAAAATGTTAAAAATTTATGGTATTAAAAACTGTAATTCAATGAAAAAAGCATTTGATGCCTTACAAGCAAAAGGTTTGAGTTACGAATTTCACGATTATAAAAAACAAGGAATTGATGCCGATACCTTGAAAATCTGGTTAAAAGAAATTGGACAAGATACCGTTCTCAACAAGAAAGGTACTACGTGGAAAAAACTATCTGAAGATGAACAAACTCGTGCTTTAAGTAGCGAAGATCATCTTATTGAAGCGCTAATTGCTCAGCCAAGCTTAATCAAGCGTCCAGTTCTACAGACCTCTAAAGGTTTTCTGGTCGGTTTTGATGAAACTGCCTATCAAAACTTAAATGAATAAAAAAACGAGCCAAATGGCTCGTTTTTTTATTCACAGATTTAGTTGGCACGAATCCACGTTTGGTTACGGCCCAATGCTGAAACACCAATATAGCCGCGTAATTTAAGCTTTTTACCACCCTCAGCCAACTCACCTTTTAATTTGTAAGTTTTGCCAGATTTAGGGTCTAAAATTGTACCGTTTTCATAACTGGTACCACCTACATTTTTTAGATTATGTACAATGGTCACACCTTTAAGCGGTTTGTTTTTATACGGACCTTCACATTTTGTACAAGAGTTTTCTTCACCTGGTGTCAAAATGCTTTGAATGGTTGCAGTTAAGGTTCCATCCTTCTGTTCCGTAAACTTTACTACGGCTTTGGGCTTATTGGTTTGGTCATCAATCGTTTTCCATACCGTTCCGTTTAGTGGGTCAGCCGCATTGGCAAATGCAGCCATACCAACAAGTCCTAAAGCTAAAGCAATCTTTTTCATTTTTGTAATATCCTTGGGTCTTTCAAGACTTCAGTATTCAAAACTCGCAACGATATTGCAATTTTTGAATGTGACTGTTTCGTGTAACCTTGTAACCTTGAAAAATAAAATTTATAGGGAAACAAGTTATTAACATAAGCGGATACTATATGAATATACCAAACGTTTTAAAATATTATTTAACAGAAACATTTCTTAAAACAGCAATTCGCAAACCAAGTCAGTTGAATTTACCTCCAACTGCTTTACGCCCTATGCTTGAACAACTTTGCCGAGCATTTCCAAAACAAAAAAATGTAACTGTTCGTCCGATTCGGCTTGCTGGTGTAAAAGGTGAGGAAATTAAAGCTCAGGATTCAGCAACCCAGCTTATTTTTCATATTCACGGCGGCGCTTTTTTTCTGGGTAGTGTAAAAACCCATCATGCATTTATGACGGATTTAGCTGCCCGCACCCAAATGCAAATCATTCATGTGGACTATCCACTTGCTCCGGAACATCCATATCCTGAAGCGATTGAAGCATTATATGACGTATATCAATCATTATTAGTTCAAGGTATTCAGCCCAAAGATATTATTTTATCGGGCGATTCATGCGGGGCTAATTTAGCTTTGGCACTTTGCTTGCGTTTAAAAGAACAACCCGAACTCATGCCAAGCGGTCTAATTTTATTGTCACCTTTCTTAGATTTGACCTTAACCAGTGAATCTTTAAGATTTAACCAAAAACATGATGCATTGCTTTCTCTTGAAGCCCTGCAAATAGGTATTCAACATTATATTGGCAACCATATTGCAGCAGATGACCCACGTGTTTCGCCTATTTTTGATAACTTAGAAGGTTTGCCACCGACTTTAGTACAGGTGGGTTCTAAAGAAATTTTATTAGACGATGCAAAACGCTTTAGAGAAAAAGCTGAAGAAGCAGGTGTCAAAGTACATTTTAAACTTTATACAGGCATGTGGCATAACTTCCAGATGTTTAATGCTTGGTTCGACGAAGCAAAACATGCGATGGCAGATATTGCCGAATTTGCTCATGAACTTGATAAAACTTAATTAAAATGAATGAAGTGATGAGCTTGAAATACCTCTCACTTCATCTTATTTATAAAAACTTTAATCTTAAGGTTTAATGAGTGAATCATGGTATGTTTAGGTTATGAATCATTCAAACTCCCCCATTTTAGGATGATCTGAAGAAGAGATATCACTATTTAGGAGTTCCTTTATTATTATGAAAATTCGTTTAATCACTCATCCTATAAATAAAATAAAACAGGTGATTCTCGAATTCATCCATAACAATCATATTATTAATTGGACCCCGTTACAAAAAAGTGCACTGATGCTGACCCTCGCCTGTGCAATGAATTTCAGTTGGATTTTATGGAAAGGCTATATCTTAATAACGCCTAGTGTCTGGCAATGGTCAAATTTACCTTTAGTCGAATCACAGCTCTGGCTCAACTTATTGACCTTATTTTTATTAGCCTTGCTGATTATTCCGTGTTACCGCTATAAAGACCAAGACTGGGCTCAAAAAATTGTTCCTCTTATTAGCGTGCAAGCCTTTATGCTCATGCTGTGTCACGATGGTTATTTAATAGGAAGTATCAGCCCAGCCACAATGGTCGGTTATGTAGGTACGATTGGCGTAGGTTTAGTTTTATTTGAAAGAAAAATTGTTTATAGCGCTTTTATACCAGCAACAATTATTTTAGCCGTGTGTACTTATTTAAGTATGAATGGGGTTATACCCTACGCTCCACTATTTAACTTCACGGCTATCCGACATGCTCAAACCAATCCATTTTGGTTAGGGAGTATGCTGTTTTTTATTATGCCGATTTTAGTGGCGTGCTTTATTTTATTTGAAATTCTACTAACTCAATGGCGCCAAAGAGAAACTTATATTCAACGCTTAAGCCAGATCGACCCATTAACTAATGTATTAAATAGACGCAGTTTAAATGCGCATCTTGAAACACTGCACGAACAACAATTCGATTATGCTTTAGTCCTTCTCGACATAGACCATTTTAAAAAAATTAATGATGTATATGGACATCATCAGGGCGATCAGGTCCTGATTAAAATTGCTCAATGTCTTTCTGAAAATTTACGTAATGAAGACATCATTGGTCGATTTGGTGGAGAAGAATTTATTTTATTACTCCCTCATACCGACATTATTCAAGCGGAAAAAATTGCGGAACGTTGCCGACTTGCCTTACAAGGGTTATCTATTTTCAATAATCAGAATATTCAGATTCATGTGAGTGCAAGCTTTGGAATTAGCAGCTCTGCTTTTGCAAACGATCCCTACTTTGTGATTCGACAGGCCGATGAGGCACTTTATGCGGTAAAAGCTTCAGGGCGTAATCAAGTCCGCACTTTTCAACAAATACCACATATAAAATCAATTTGACTATTTAGCTTTCGATAAGCTTGCAAGCTGTTGCAAAAGCTCTTGCTGACTAAAGGCACCTGTTAAACGCAAAGAACGAATTTCTTGTTGTTGCTTATTTAAAAAGAGATACGTTGGTGGCCCAAGAATATTCCACTGCTTGAGTAGAGCTTCATGTGACTGATCATAATGGCTTAAATCAAGCTTAATGAGATAGTAAGGCGCAAGAGCTGACTGAACTTCTGGTGCTTTTAAAATACGATGTTCAATAGGCTGACAAGCCACACACCAGTCTGCATAGACATCAACGACAATAGCCCGATCAGCAGGCGCTGCTGCTAAAATTTTCTGAAAGTCTGCGGCTGTAGTTGCAACATGCCATTCAGTCATATGGTCAGAACTTTGCAAACTTCGATTTTGAAAATGCTGATACTGGTTATAAGCAACAAATGGTGTTACCAATAAAAGTAGTAAGGCATATAGCCACTGTAACTGCCCTTTTTTCCAAAAGAACTGATACAGCGCATAAATAATAAAAGCCAGCCCTAACAATAAACTAAGCACTTGCATGCCCCAATCTGGCAATAAAGGGCGAATAAAATAAAGACTTAATCCTAACATCAGAAAAGCAAAAATTACTTTAATCTGATGCATCCAGTCACCTGCTTTAGGTAAGAACTTTGCACCTAAAACACTGGCAATGAGTAAAGGAATTCCCATCCCAAAACCTAGACAGAATAAAAGCAAAGCACCTTGCCATTGGTTCTGGGTTTGAGAAATAAATAATAAGGTTCCAGCTAAAGGTGCAGTCATACATGGACCAACCAAGAGCGCAGAAACTACGCCCATGCCCCCGGCACCAACCAAAGTACCCCCTTGTTGCATAGACTGAATACGATCAAGCCGATTTAACCACGTTTGCGGTAAACGAAGCTCAAACAGTCCAAATAGATTCAGCGCAAAAACTACAAACAGTAAACTAAACGCGATAAGCGTAGCAGGCTGTTGTAACCAGCGTTGGAAATTTAACCCTGCTGAAGAAGCAATTAAACCTAGACCTGCATAAACCAATGCCATACTACACACAAAGGTAAGCGCAATGGTCCAAGCCTTTAAACCCTTATGTTCTCGAATAATCAATGAGGTTAAAATTGGCAACATTGGTAAAGAACATGGCGTAAATGCAAGCAGCATGCCTAAACCTAAAAACAATAAAACACCATACCAAAGTGAGTGTTCAATTAATTTAGCTGACCAAATCTGGTCTTGTGCAATTTGGGGAGCAGCCGCTTCAGCTTTATTTTCTGAACTTGTCGGATCTTCTAAAGGTTCTTGAGATACTGGTTTATTTGCCAAATCTAATAAGCGTTTCTGTGCTGTTCCTGCTTGATTTTGTACACCAACCAGACCATCTGCATCGGTTTGAAACTCAATAGTTTGTGGTGGATAACAAATACGGTCTTTGGCACAGCCTTGCCAAGTTACAGTGTAGTGCTCTGAAGGTTTAGTCTTAATCTGGAAGTTGACTTGATGGTAATAAACCTGACTTTGCCCATAGTTCTCATCATATTGAGAAACGGCTTTAGGCAAATTTAAAGCTAAAGGTTGATTACCCTGCTGGACAGTAAATTTATGCTGATACAAATAATAATTTGGCTGAATCTGCCACGATAACTTTGCGGTATGCGATTGTGGCGATTCAACCGAAAATGAAAAAGCCTGTTCGGGTGAAAGTAGCTTATCTTCTGCAAAAACAAACTGGCTCAATACAAAACTAGCAGCTGCTAGAAAATAAATAATTCCCTGAGAAATAAGCTTTTTCATTAACATCAATTCAAGTTGGTTTTATCAAAATAAGAATGCCATGCCCAAGCCACCATGGTAGCCTTTATCTTGACCCTCTAAATCGACACCTACACTTGCATCAAGTTGAGTACGTTTATTAACTGCATACACTAAGCCTGTACCTAAACCATATTGGTAGTCTTGGCTTTCAGCTTTACGGTAAACAAATTCAGAATAGCCAGAAAGTTTGCCAGCAATTTTATAATTGATTGTTGGAATGGCTGTTACAGCCCAGTTGCTGTTTTGCACTTCGTAACGCATCGTAATTGCAGTATTGATTAAATCATTATACTGATAAGCCACTGCTGAACTTAAACTATAAATATCGTCATGTTCAGTAAACTCATCATTACCCGTTGCAATAAGCGCTTGAGCCAAGACAGCCATTGTTAAATTTTCATCATTTAAATCAATCGCTTTTTTTAAGCCGATGCTTACATCACCTAAACCAGAGGTATCTGTCTTTTTACCAGCGCGCTTGGTTTGAGTCCAACCTGGACCTTGCCAACCCAATTGTAATTCTAAGTCTTTCGCCAAACCTGTACGGAATAACATATCGCCATGTACAGTTACGGTTTTTTCTTTCACGCCATCAACAGTTGCTTCTGTATAAGTTGCACTTGGCAAACCTTGTTCCCAAGCTAACTGCCCCACTGGAGTGATACCTGTCCCGAAGCCCGAACCTGGACGGTCAAACGAGAACTCTGCGGCAAAACTACTTCCTGCGGCAACAGTGGTCAGAGCAAAAGTTAAAATTTGAAATGTTCTCATTCTATATTCCAATCAAGTAGTTAGTTCTTTTGACATTTTTGCTCCATGATGGCGCAATAACTCTAGTGTTTCACGCTCTTCTTGAAGCGCTTCTGACCAATCTATTTCATCAAAATCACAATCAAAGAACAACTGACTGATTGAAGATAAAATGGTGAGTCCTTCTTCATCACGTGTGTTTGGATCAACTTTTTCATCAAGTAAACGTTGAACCGCTGGTGCGCATGCCGAACTTGCTGCATCCCATAGTGGACCATAAAATTCTTCTGCATCCCAAAGATGAACATTTGCCTTTGCCTGAATTAAGGCTTCAAGGATATCGAGATAAACTTGTAATGCTTGATCTTTTTCTTCTTTTGATAAGGGAGTGCCTGCTTCATACGCTTCCGAAACATCTTCCCACCATTTAAAAATTCCATCACAAATAATTGATACAGGTGGCCCTTGTTCCGGATCAATGAAATTCGGATCAAGCCCCTCAGCAAGTAATTTTTGTACTTGCGTAAGTTCTAATTCTTCTATGGCTTTAATTAAAGCCTGCTGCTGGGTGGTTAACATGACCATCTCTCAAAAATATATTAGGGCTATTATGCCTAATCTCTGATGAAGATTTTAGAGGTCAATGCTATTGCATTGCAAACCAAAAGTTGTGAAGAGTTTTTATCCGTCTTTTTTATTTTTCATAAAAAAAGCCCCGAAGGGCTTTTTAGCAATTTTTAAACTTCATCATCAATGAATTCTGGCTGACCACCTCTCGGGTGTTCCTTTTTCTCAAAAGTATGTTCAAGGCTACGTTTTAGTTTTTCAATCGCACCGTGAATTGAGGCATCAATATTTCCTGCTTTATGGTGCACTGCCACTGGTTTCAAGCCAGCAGGACGTGCTTCGATCATACAGTGGATATCTTTATCGCCACCTTTGTCCCCATTTTCATCACTAAAATGAACCGAGAAATGTGTAATACGTTCGCTATGACGTTGGAATTCTTGAGTAAGTTCTGCACGTACATAAGTAATTAAACGTTCACTATTATGGATGTTTTTATCTGTGCGGATTTCAATATTCATAAATACCATCCTCTCTTTCTTACTGTGGATCTTTTCTATGCAAAACTTTTTTATGTTGGCATGTTTTAAGCATGCATGAACTGACTTTAATTGTACATTTTGATGGTGTAATGGTTTGTTATCTCCTGACTTAAACGTACTGCTTTTAATTTATTTTGAAGATCTTCATACCTTCAATATCAGTCCATCTATAAAAATATGCAAGCTGATTTTTTAAATTTTTATGAAAAATTGAACAAACGGAGAGCAATTGTGACCGAATCTTATCTATCTGGAGCAGAACTCATTGAGCAGATTCAAAAGTCTCCTTATTCACGTGATTTAATCGGTTATCACGGACAGCCTCCAGAGGTGAAATGGCCCAACAATGCTAAGATTGCCGTGCAATTTGTGTTGAATTATGAAGAAGGTGGCGAAAAGCATATTGAACACGGCGACGCAGGTTCGGAGCATTTTTTATCAGAAATTATCGGTGCTGCAAGCTATCCAGCTAAGCATATGTCGATGGACTCTATGTACGAATATGGTTCACGTGCTGGTTTTTGGCGCATCCATAGTGAGTTCCAACGGCGCAAGCTTCCAATGACTATCTTCGGCGTTGCCATGGCGCTGGCCCGTAACCCTTATATTGTCGAAGCAATTAAAGAAGCTGATTATGATGTCGTTTCTCATGGCTACCGCTGGCTTCACTATCAAGATACCGACATTGAAGTCGAAAAACAGCACATGGAACAAGCCTTATCAGTTTTAGAAAACTTGTTTGGAAATAAGACTATAGGTTGGTATACTGGACGTGATAGTCCTAATACCCGTCATTTACTCGCAGAGTTTCCACAAATACAATACGACTCTGATTATTATGGTGATGACCTGCCTTTTTGGACCACACTGACCGATACGGCTGGGGCATCACGTCCTCATCTCATTATTCCTTATACGCTCGAATGTAACGACATGAAATTCTGCTCACCGGGCGGATTTAATAGCTCAGAGCAGTTTTTCCAATATTTAAAAGATAGTTTTGATGTGCTGTATGCAGAAGGAGAAACTGCACCAAAAATGATGTCTATTGGAATGCACTGCCGTATTTTAGGGCGTCCGGGTCGCTTTAAAGCCTTACAAAGATTCCTCGACTATATTCAAATGCACGATCGTGTCTGGGTGTGTCGTCGTCAGGATATTGCAAAATATTGGTTTAAAAATCACATAACTCGTTAGTTGGTTATTAATTTTCCAAATTCATTAGAGAAAGATTAACCACTCTTGGCACTGTTATTGCTAAAACTCTATATCATGATAACGAGTTTAGGAATAACAGTGTTTTTAGCCGAGTTTAATCAAGCCCCATCCGAGCAACTCAAGACTCTGTTAAACAACTGCGTCCATATTCCTGCTTGGGCCGAAAAAATTATTTCAGAACGTCCCTACTCTTCAACATCAGTTCTTTTAGGGTATGCAGAACAATTAAGCCACACATGGTCATGGCAAGAAATTCAGGCCGCTTTAGCAACCCATCCAAAAATTGGGGAACGACAGGCAAAAAAACAACTCAATGCAAAAGAGCAAGATTTTTCAGTTAAAGAACAAGCTGGTATCTCGTTGGATGAGCAAACACAACAAGCTCTGCTGCAAGGTAATCTTGAGTATGAACAGAAGTTTGGTTTTATTTTTTTAATTAAAGCAGCCGGCCTCAGTAGCGAAGATATTTTAAAAAAACTCCATCAACGTCTTCAAAACAACTTAGCTATAGAAAAAGTCATTGTACATGAGCAACTCGCAGCAATTGCTCTATTACGTCTATCACAGGAAGTACAAACATGATCAGCACTCATATTTTAGATACGAATTTAGGTAAACCGGCTGCACAGGTCGAAGTGAAATTGTTTCATGCAGCAACTCACGAACTAATTGCGACCGCAACCACTAATCAAGATGGGCGAGTGAGTGATTTTGAAATAAACGACTTGAGTGAAGGTGCTTATCAACTTGAATTTGAAGTTGCCCCTTATTTTGCCTCGCAAGAAGTCAAAACTTTTTTCCCGCGTGTTTGTATTCAATTTTTTATAGAAGACATCAATCAGCATTATCACATTCCATTACTAATCAGCCCCTTCGCCTACTCCACTTATCGCGGCAGCTAATTCAAATATAAATAGGAGAAAAATATGAATCATCGACAAAAGAATGCGATTTCTCCAGAGCATGAGTATTTAGGAATTTCGAAAAGTTTTGCTTATGGCTTACAGCATGTACTCACCATGTATGGCGGCATTGTAGCACCGCCACTTATTATTGGAATGGCAGCTGGTTTAAGCTCGGCACAAGTCGGAATGCTCATTGCAGCAGCGCTATTTGTAGGCGGATTGGCAACTCTCATACAAACCATGGGAACAAAATATCTAGGCGCAAAACTACCTTTAGTTCAGGGGGTGTCTTTTGCAGGTGTGGCGACCATGGTTGCCATTATCACCACAGGCGGTGGTCTACCTGCAGTTTACGGGGCAGTCATTGTAGCCTCTCTAGTTGGGCTTTGCCTTGCGCCCTACTTTTCAAAAATCATTCGTTTTTTCCCACCTGTTGTAACCGGATGCGTCATCACGATTATTGGGCTATCTCTATTACCTGTTGCAATTCGTTGGATGATGGGTGGTAACGAGAAAGCACCCAACTGGGGAAGTGTAGAAAATATTTCTTTGGCACTACTGACCTTAGGTATTGTGATTATTCTGAATATGCTACCTCAAGCCGGTATTCGTCGCTTATCCATATTATTGGCGATCATGGCTGGTAGTATATTGGCCTACTTCATGGGTTTTGGTGATTTTAGTCACGTGAGCTCAGGTGCATGGCTGCAATTCCCTCATCTATTTGCATTTGGTTTACCGACTTTTGAGCTCAGTGCGATCTTATCGATGCTGATTGTTACCTTAGTAATTATGACAGAAACCACTGCTGACATTATTGCGGTCGGAGACATTGTAGGAACTGAAGTCGATTCAAAACGCATCGCCAACGGTGTACGTGCAGATATGTTTTCAAGCGCTATTGCACCTATTTTTGGTTCATTCATGCAAAGTGCTTTTGCCCAAAATGTTGGACTGGTGGCAATTACAGGTATCAAAAGCCGCTTTGTCGTGGCAGCAGGCGGTGTCATTCTCATCATTTTAGGTCTATTACCTGTTATGGGTCGCCTTATTGCAGCAATTCCTATGCCTGTACTTGGTGGTGCAGGTCTGGTCTTGTTTGGATCAGTTGCAGCGAGCGGAATCCGTACTTTGGCAAAAATTAATTATAACGATCAGAAAAATTTGATTATTGTCGCGACTGCTTTATCAGCAGGGATGATTCCTATTATTAACCATGAATTCTATGCTCACTTTCCAGTTTGGGTACAAACTTTGTTCCATTCGGGTATTAGTTCAACTTGTATCTTTGCTATCTTATTGAATTTGTTATTTAATCATTTACCTTCATTTCGTAGCTCATCTGCCCCTCAATTGAGCCAAACCATAAATACACGAAATACACATTAATGAATTCGTTTTTAGCGCCCCACTTCGGTGGGCTTTTTTTTAACCGTTGATCAAATTTGGCTTCATTTTTGCTTAAGACCCTGTATCCTTAGCGTGCTTTATTTGGGGGGAGATCATTTAAATGCAATTAAAGCAACTTGCGGCTACTTGTGCCTTGTTATCTGCAACAGCCATGGTTCAGGCAAAACCAATTTGGCAAGATTTTAGCGTGACTGGTCTTTATGGTGAAAACTATGAAGTTGTAGACGCAAAAGAAACCACCATCACTTTGGAATATGCAGCAAAAGTTAAATATGCTGATGTGTTCTTCTTCATGGACCGTATGCGCGGTGAAGATGATCATAAAAGTACATATTTTGAGTTATCACCACGTTTAAGCTTAGGTGAAATATCTGGCAAAAAATTGGCTTATGGCCCAATTAAAGATGTGCTCATTAGTACCACTTGGGAAAGTAATAGCGAAAACGGCAACAATTTCGATAACTTCTTATATGGTTTTGCTGTTGATTTAGATATTCCATATTTTAAATATGCGAATTTAAACTTCTACCGTGCAAACAACGAGAAAACTGATGACGATTATCAAATGACATTCGTCTATGGAATTCCATTTAATATTGCATCTGAAGAATTTTTGGTTGATGGTTTCCTAGATTGGTCAACTGCTGAAGGTGACCATGCCAGTGAGCTGAACTGGACAACTCAATGGAAATGGAATGTAGGTAAACACATTTCTCCTGACACACGCCTGTACCTTGGTATTGAGCACTCTGTGTGGAATAATAAATTTGGTCTACAAGGCCGAGACGAAAATAACGTCAGTGCTTTGGTTAAATACCACTTCTAAAATTTTTTATTTAGAATCATAAAACAGCAAGGAAAAATTCCTTGCTGTTTTTGTTTTAGTCGAGTGGATTACCGACAATATTACTAATAATACCCTGTATAATATGTCCGCCTTGTTCACGGCGTAATTCTGCATACCAAGCTTGGGTAACAGTTTCATCTTTCATATGGGTTACATCACAACGTTTGCGTGCACGAAGCACCAATTCATTGGCACGTTCATTACGTTTGTTTTGATAGCGGCGTAAAGCATCTTCTAGTCCCAAAGTATTAATTTGCAAAGAGCGCGCTAAATAAATCGCATCTTCCATGGCTTGGCAGCCACCTTGCCCAATATCAGGTGTGGTGCTATGAGCGGCATCACCTAAAATCACCACGCGACCTTTATAAAATTGGGTAAACGGTTCAATATCATGTATTTCTACCCGATTGGTCTTTTGCGGGTCTAAGCGTTCAATGAGCTGCTGTACAGGCTGGCACCAATCAGCAAAATATTGTTTTAAAAGTTTTTTATATTCATCCCGATTATTCTCTAAGCCTGCTGGCAAAGGTACATCTAAAAAGAAATAAAAACGTCCATCCGCAACTGGCATCAGAGATGCACGTTTACCCTCTCCTACATAAGTCGTCCATTGCTGAGCTGGCGCTAAATCTTCGGATATTTCAACCAGACCATTCCAGTTCACATAACCTGCATAACGGCGCTGTACCTGCTGACCTAAGACATAGGCACGAGTCATTGAATGCGTACCATCAGCCCCAATCAGTAAGTCGGCTTGTGTTGAACTACCATCTGCAAAATGCACTTCGACATAATCAGCTTTATCCTCAAGGCTTACCATTTTTTTGCCTAAATAAATCTGATCTCGACCAAACTCATCCATCAGCATATTTTGTAAATCGGCACGTGCGACTGGATAAGGGCGTTGTCCCACTTCTTCAATTAATGGCCGTAAACTGAATTGTGTCATCACGTCTCCAGTTAAACCATCTACATAGGCCAAGTCATCCATTTGCCCACCAAGTTTGGCGATTTTCTCGGTTAATCCCAGATAATTTAGACATTTCACACCATTCGACCACAGCGAAATTGCAGCGCCGACCGGAAGAATCTTTTCAGTTTGCTCAAAAATACGAACTTGGTGACCAAATTTCTTTAATGCAATGCCTGTGGTTAGACCTCCCATTCCCGCACCAATAATCACCACATTCATAACACGCTCCTATAGATATTCACCTATAGGGTGCTTATGCTAAAAACATGCCATCGTTCAAAATTTATTGAGCTTTTCCACCAAACTGGCATGCACCATGCTTATATATTTAAGTATAGAACTGGTCTCAACACGCTCAGTGTGAGTGCAGTTTTAAATGAAAAATCATGTTTTTAACAAGAAATACGGATACTCCATTATGGCAACATTGCACGCTCCAGCTTTTGAACTTCCTGAGATTTTGAATACTAAAACTAATTTGGCGGATGCCCGAATTGGTGCACAAGTGATTGAGTGTTCAGATGATTTCTTTGCAGAAGCAAAACGTATGCTGCAATTTGAAGCACCTATTTTTGTTGAAGATAAATTCGATGATAACGGCAAATGGATGGACGGTTGGGAGACCCGCCGTAAGCGTCATGCAGGCTATGACTGGTGTATTGTGAAGCTAGGAGTGAGTGGAAAAATCAGTGCACTTGATATCGACACCACGTTTTTCACAGGAAATTATCCTGCATCTGCCTCATTGGAAGCATGTTATGCACCAAATGGTGACCTTACAGGGGCAAAATGGCAGAGTATTTTGGAAAATACCGAGCTAGGGCCGAGTCAACATCATATTTTTATGGTCAATAATGATGCAATTTTCACGCATATACGCCTCAATATTTTCCCAGATGGTGGTGTCGCCCGTTTACGCGTTTATGGTGATGTTCATATTCAGGTGTCTGATACAGAGCAAACACTCGATTTATTGGCTCTTGAAAATGGCGGTCGCGTAATTGCCTATAGCGATGCGCATTTTGGACATCCACGTAATTTGATTAACCCCGGTCGTGGTGTCAACATGGGCGACGGCTGGGAAACCAAACGCCGCCGTGCACCCGGTTATGACTGGTGTATTCTTGCGTTGGGTAAAAGCGGAAAAATTGAAAAGCTTGAAATTGATACGGCGCACTTTAAAGGCAATTTCCCTGCCCAAGTATCTATTCAAGCGGTTTACCTTGAAAATGCAACCGATGCACAGTTAATTCCACAAAGTATGTTCTGGTCTTATTTACTTGAAGCTCAACCAATGCAAATGGATCATATTCATGAGTATGTGAATGAGATTTTACAACATGAAAAAATCTCGCATATTCGTATTAACATGATTCCAGACGGTGGTATTAGTCGTGTTCGTTTATGGGGAAAAATTGCGAAGTCATGATCATAAATACTGTTCAAATTCAGCCCTTGACCATTGAGAACTTTCAGCCCTTCGGAGAAGTTATTTGTTGTGATGGGCATGATTTTTTTCATATTAATGATGCCCACACCGAACGCTACCATGCGCTCGTTGAAACTGAAATTGAGGGTGAAGCAAAAGCAGGGATCAGTATTTTCCGTAACATCAAGGCCAGTGTCTTGCCTATGGAAATTTCCATGCTAGAGCGACATCCGAAAGGTTCTCAAGCATTTATTCCATTACAGCAACAAAAGTTTTTAATTATTGTCGCACCCGCTTTAGATGAAAATACTCCCGATATTTCCAAGCTCTGTGCTTTCATCTCGAATGGTAAGCAAAGTATTAATTATCGGGCAGGCACATGGCATCACCCTTTGCTTACCTTTGAGGCACCCAGTGATTTTGTAGTAGTAGATCGGATTGGAGGTGGTGCAAATTGCGATGTTTTTCAATTTCCACAACCTATAAAAATTAGGTTTTAAATAAAGAATAATTTATACAGACTTGTCTGTTTACGTCTAATTATTTAAATACTGCATACTATTGTGTAATTAAAATAAAAAATCCCCGCCTATTGTGCGGGGAGATTTTTTAATTCTTCTTTAAACCGTGATATCAGCTAAGTTACCCTTTTGCTCAAGCCACTGCTTACGGTCTGCTGCACGTTTTTTCGCAAGGAGTTTGTCGAGTAAACCTGCTGTTAAATGTGCATCATCTAGATCAAGCTGAACCAAACGACGAGTGTTTGGATCCATGGTTGTTTCACGTAGTTGAATTGCATTCATCTCGCCCAATCCTTTAAATCGGGTAATTTGCGGATTCTTATTACCTTTAACATTTTTTAAAATGGTTTCAAGCTCTTCATCATCTAGCGCGTAATGAACATCTTTACCAATGTCGATACGGAACAATGGCGGCATTGCTACAAATAAATGACCTTCTTCAACCAATGCTGGAAAGTGTTTAACGAATAAAGCACAAAGCAGAGTCGCAATGTGCAGACCGTCTGAGTCGGCATCGGCCAAAATACAGATTTTGCCATAGCGCAGTTCTGACAAATCATCACTGCCAGGGTCTACACCAATGGCAATCGCAATGTCGTGAACTTCCTGAGAAGCAAGTACTTCATCAGAAGAAACCTCCCATGTATTTAAGATTTTTCCACGAATTGGCATGATAGCCTGAAAGTTCTTGTCGCGCGCCTGTTTGGCACTACCACCAGCCGAATCACCCTCGACAATAAATAACTCACTTTCTTCGCGTGTTTGGCCCACGCAGTCTGCCAATTTACCCGGTAAAGCCGGACCAGAAACAATCTTTTTACGCTCAACTTTTTTCGCAGCTTTTAAACGTCGACCTGCTTTAGAAATTGCCATTTCGGCAAGTTGCATAGCAATTTCAGCATGTTGGTTGAGCCAGAGCGCAAACGCATCCTTAGCAATATTTAAAACAATATTGGCGGCTTCACGACTCGAAAGACGCTCTTTAGTTTGACCAGAAAATTGTGGCTCTTGGAACTTGAGCGATAAAATGTAATTCACGCCATCCCAAACATCTTCAGCCGAAAGTTTAAGATTACGTGGTAATAAATTACGTAACTCACAGAATTCACGTAGCGCTTCGGTCACCCCTGAACGCAAACCGTTCACATGAGTACCACCTTGTGCAGTTGGAATCAGGTTGACATAACTTTCTTGAACCTGTTCGCCACCCTCTACATTCCAGCAAATCGCAAACTCACACGCGGCACGGTCTGCTTGCCCACTGCTTACAAATGCAGGGTTTGGCAAAATTTCACGATCTTGTAATTCATCCATCAAATAATCGACAAGGCCATTTTCAAATTGCCATTCGATTTTTTCATCATTAATTTGATCGATATAAGTAATTTTTAAACCAGCTGCTAAAACAGCTTTGGCTTTTAAATTATGTTTAAGTGCTTTTAAAGCAAATTTTGGACTATCAAAATATTTAGCTTCAGGCCAGAAACGTACCGTAGTTCCTGTCGCACGTTTTGGTGCTTTACCTTCTAACACCGCTAAAGGAGCAACAGGTTCACCTTGCTCAAATGCCATCTGGTATAAATTACCCTGACGCTGAACCTCTACCTCAACACGTGTAGATAAAGCGTTTACAACCGAAATCCCCACACCATGCAAACCACCTGAAAACTGATAGTTATCGGTACTGAATTTACCGCCAGCATGGAGCTTGGTCAGAATGATTTCGATACCACTTTGGCCATATTCAGGGTGAATATCGACTGGCATACCACGGCCGTTATCTTCAACAGATAATGAACCATCTTTATAAACTGTGACACATATTTTGTCGGCATGACCAGCTAATGCTTCATCAACAGCATTATCAATAACTTCTTGGGCTAAATGGTTAGGTCGAGTCGTATCGGTATACATCCCCGGACGACGACGAACAGGGTCTAAACCAGAAAGGACTTCAAGCGATTGAGCCGTATATTGTGTCACGTTGTACGTTTTCCTTATTTGATGGTGTGCGCAAAGAATTCGATCACTAAAGGTAATTTTTCTTCAAAATCTTCCATGGCATGATTGCCATGAGCATCCGTCAAAATCAATGAGGATGGTGTTGCAACACTATAATAGCGTTGTGCTTGACGATAATCCAAAATTTCGTCGCCTTGTTGCAATAAGACGAGTATTTTGTCAGCATTTTCAGGTTGTTTCAGTTCCAGTTGTTCTAACTGTCGTAACTGAACATGATCAATTGACCATTGATCATTCACCTTATAAGGCATGCTTTCAACTTGGAAGAGCTCATCAAACAACTTCCATGGTTGCATAGCAGGGTTAATCAGTACAGCCGGAACATTATATTTCGCGACAAAATATGTCGCAAAAAACCCACCAAGGCTACTGCCGACTAAAGCCACATCTTGTAAAGACTCTATTAGCTCTGAAACTTGCGCTACGACCTGATCTGGAGATCTATTTAAATCTGGCAAATGTACATTTATGTCCAATTCGCTACAATATTGCTTAAGGCTCAGCCCTTTAGTCGAAGAAGAGCTGCTATTAAAGCCATGGAGGTAGATAATATTCATATATTTCCCTCTTAAATTGAGAATAAACTCACATTTTTGTTCTCAGTTTGTATATAAAAACACTATTGTCAGACAAGAAAAACGACTCAACTTACCATTCATCAGTATTTTAAAAACATGTGTTATTTAAACTACTAAGATGGAAACGTTAGCTGCCGTTCATAAAAAGTACAGCTTAAAACGTCGGTTATAACGTAAATGGGGAAAAGATATGCCGAGCTTAACACCGTTACATGAAACTTATTGTAAATGGGATCGTACGCCACCGAGTCAGGCCGACGTACTAGAAGGTTTAGCTCAACTGTTCAGCACCAGCTTAAATGGTGTACATGAATTAATACAAGTCATTAATATTGAAGTGTTAAAAAATGCTTTTGGTATTAGTGCCCAAAATGCGAATAATTTCCAAAAACGCCCTTCTGTGCAAAAGGTATATCAGTTTTCTTATGGTGCCTTACAAAAGTATGGGCGTTATTTTTTAGCACCCGGTTTACGTCGTATTATTGAAAAATTCCCGACCCTTCATGAAAAGCCATTAACACCAAGTCTTCATTTTTTGGTGGGCATTTTAAATGGTATTTTCGGAGACTATTTACTTAAACAACATAGTCCCCTTGCCTTGCCAATGGTGCTATACGACCACTACGGTGCAATCCAACAAGGCGAACTTGCAGGCCGTATCGTAATTTTAGTTCATGGTTTGTGTATGAACCATCTGACTTGGTCAAATGCACACTATGGCGGCATTGGTGAGCGTCTGTTAGCACAGCGTGACCACAACACTATGCTGTATTTAAACTACAACACAGGTCGCCGCATTTCAGCCAATGGCCGCAGTTTTTCAAATTTATTAGAAGATTTGGTACAACGTAATCCAAGAATTACCAGTATTGATATCATTGGTCATAGTATGGGTGGCTTAGTTTCCCGTAGCGCGCTATTTTACGGCAAACAGAATATGTACCAATGGATTCATATGGTCGAGAACCTTGTCTGTATTGGTTCTCCCCACCATGGTGCAGTACTTGAGCGCTTTGGCTTTGCTATACAAGATAAGCTCGGGGCATTCCCATTTGTTGGGTTACTGGGTCAACTGGTTAATATCCGTAGTAATGGTATTTTAGACCTACGCCACGGTAGCGTTCGTGACGATGACTGGGAATATATGGATGCCCGTATTGGCATGATGGATGACAACCGTGCTCCAGCTCCTCTACCTTCCCATATCAATACCTTTTTAGTGGCAGGAACACTCGAGTTTGAAAAGGTACGTAATAAAGCGCTTACCGTGATTGGCGACTATTTGGTGAGTGTGAAAAGTGCACTTGGCGAACATCCAAATCCACGTTTTCAGCTTAAAGTTCCAGACTCACATAAAGCCGTGTTTTATGGTTTAAATCACTTTGAAATTCAGTATCACTCGAGTGTTGCTGAACAGATTACTCGCTGGCTATATCCTCATGTGAATGATTATGTGCAAGACGGTATTCAAACCCATATTATTGATATGCCGAACTATACGCTTGAAGATTTGGAAGGGATTGTAGAGACATAAAAAAAGCCCAACTTTTGTTGGGCTTTTTATAGAGTCTGAAATATTTTAAAAAAGAGTTTTATAACTATTATTTATCTTTAAAAAATAAGTTATCTTTATTATCTAAAACTTCATCAGAATAAAGATAGTATTTTCCTTTCTTAAAGACTACTTTTCCTAACTTTTCACCACTTTGAACTTTAAAGAAATATAGCTCGTTATTTTTCTCTTTCACTTTGCATATATAAGATTTATCAACCTGGAAGCCAGCAATAGAATACTCACACTTTTTTGGTGTGAGTGTTAAAACAGATTCTATCGTCGCAACATTACCACCCGGCAACTCTTCTGAACTATAATAATGATAAGTACCATTCCACTTATCTGTATTTGCAAATGTCTTAGCAGAAAGAGTCAGCAATAATAAAAAACAAGTTTTTTTCATTTGGTTAATTTACAAACAATCAAGTTAAATTATCATAATAAAGATAAAATATTTTATAAATCAACTATTAAAAACCAAAATTTTTAAAATTAATTCTTATCGTTATTATCATATCGAATTAACAAAAGATAGTATAGAATCAATTAAGCTCAAATGTTGAGCTTCTATTTTATTTGATGAATTTGCATAAAACCTTCATTACACTCTAAAGTTGAACCTTTTAAATTCTCACATTTAATTTTATTATCTTTTGTTAATCTAAATTTAAAACCGTCATTAACTTTATAGCCTGGTTTAAATTCTTTTGACATCACCTTCCAAACAGCAGGATTGTTTTGAACATATATAGAATTTATAGTATAAATATTTAAAGAATCATCCACAGTAATTTTCTTTATATAATTTTGATCAAGAAAATTATAATCATACTGACCTTTTTTATTTGGCAAAACACTTGTATCCATTAGTTTAACAACAGCAATTTCTTTTGCTTTTTTATTAAAAATATAAAATTTCTTTATGATATAAAAATCACCTCTTAATACATTTCCCGTATATTCTACGAAACCAATAAAATTATCATCTGAAAAATATGGTGAAATAATATATCGATTCAAACCATATATTTTATTCTGATCCAAATTATATAAATTATTTCCTTTCCTCAAAATAATACTATAAGAATGAGCATTTTCATCACTAGAATTAAAAGAATATTCTTTAGTTAGAATTTCGTAATCTTCATCTATTTTTACAGATTGGCCAAGTTCATTAATACTTTTATATCCTTGAGAAATAATACTATTTGAATCATCATATAAAATAATATTTTTTGCCTGAGTAAGGTTTGGTATTAATAAAGCTAATATTAAAAATAATTTACTTCTAGACATCCAATATACTCAATTTATCAACATAACATTATTAAATTTAAATCAATTATTTATTCAAGCTTATAGTTACGAATTCATATAAAGCAATGTTTTTTAGTTTAAAGTATTCTTAAATTCAGTACCACTTAATTTTTCTAAAAAATACTTGTTAGCAGTTTCCTCATCTACATGATTATGTGCAAGAAGGTATTCAAACTCATAATTGATGAATGGAACTATACACTCAAAGATTTGGAAGGGATTGTAGAGACGTAAAAGAAGCCCAATTTTTGTTAGGCTTCTTTAATTAACTAGCTTTTGTAGAAGAAAGAAAATATTTTTAAATTTCAACCTTCCAAGGGCGAATTCAAACATGAGGTGCGACAGTTTCAAAAGCCATATGATAATCAACAAGCTGAGCAAATTTCTCTAATGGTGTAAGCCAATCTAACGCCTTTCTAGGACGAGTATTCAGTGACATGGCAACTTGATTTAAATAATGCTGATCTGCCTGATTTAAATCAATCCCTTTAGGTAAATATTGCCTAATTAAACCATTCATATTTTCGCATGTGCCTTTTTGCCAAGGTGAATGTGGGTCACAGAAATATACATCTATGCCTAAATCTTCTTCGAGTATTTTATGTTCTGACATCTCGCGTCCACGGTCATAGGTCAACGTTTTACGCAGTTCTGCAGGTAAATATTTCAGAGCTTCAGTTAAAGCCTTGCGCACTGATTCTGCCTTTGCATCAGGTAATGTTGCCAAGATACAGAGCCGTGTATTTCGTTCAATAAGTGTTGCTATCGAACTTTTATTGTCTTTACCTTTAATTAAATCAGCTTCCCAATGACCCGGTATTTT
>NZ_JFWX01000049.1:0-24778 GCF_000588095.1 Acinetobacter sp. 1130196
ATACGTAAAGAAAGACGGAATAGAGATTTGATCATTAAACAGCATTGAATCGCTGTATCGGAATAAGTTTGATTTCGTCCTTGCTTGCCTTGTGGTTGTGCATACCATTGCGTCTTAGGATCAAACCAGATTGAAATATTTCCTCGCTTGATTAAAGCTTGGTTATACGAGGACCAATTGGTTGTACGATAGATTTTAGGTGTAGGCTTCTTCATCTGGAAATTATATTACTGAAGAAGCCTTCAAGAATAGCTTTGTGCAACAAAGCCGGTCTGATGACAAAATTACTGAAGATATTGATATCTCTTGGAAGCTTCAGATGGACCATTGGGATATTCAATATATTCCTCAAGCACTTTGTTATATCTATATGCCTGAAACTTTTAAAGGCCTTTGGAAGCAGCGTTTACGCTGGGCACAAGGTGGGGTAGAAGTCTTATTGGAATATATTCCAAAAATGTTCAAAATCCGTTTACGCCGTATGTGGCCAGTTATGCTTGAAGCTTTAGTCAGTATTGTCTGGTCGTATGTAATGATATTTATTTTCTTGCTTTTCTTAATCGGACTTTTTATTGATTTACCTCAGCAGTGGCAGATTAATTCACTCATGCCCCAATGGTATGGCGTGATATTGGGTGGAACATGCCTCATCCAATTTTTAGTAAGTTTATGGATAGATCATCGTTATGACCGTGGACGTCTTTTTAGAAATTATTTTTGGGTAATTTGGTATCCATTATTTTTCTGGTTACTGACGTTATTTACTAGTGTAGTTGCAGTCCCTAAAACTATATTTAATACCAAAAAGCGTGCTCGTTGGGTAAGTCCTGACCGAGGCTTTCGAGGAGATAACTCATGAAAAATAAAGAAAATAATGACATAGAAATTTTAGATATTCCAGAATATATTGATCAGCCTAAATATGTAAAAAATAAAACCGCAAACTATACTTTGCAAACAGTAGGTTGGTTTTGTTTAATGTGGCTGTTTTTCCCACTGGTTTCATTATTTTTATGGTTTTATGAAGGGCATCTCATCTATGACTATGTATGGGTAGATCATATTTCTGAGGTCAATACAGTCCTCCATTTACTTCTTTTAATATCCGTAAGTGCTTTGGTCTTGATTTTATGGGCGAGTTATAACTGGCTTAGATTTCATGGTGATGATCGCCGCAGCAAAGCTCCGAATAGTCCTGTTGAGTTATTGGCTTCACAATTTATGGTCAGTACCGAGTCATTATCAGAGTTACAAAAGTCTCAGCGCATCATCTTACATTATGATGATCAGGGGTATTTAACTCGATATGATTTGAAATGAGTAAAAAAAGCATGGTCTATCAACCATGCTTTTTTTTTATTTTTAAGGTGTAGTTCTAATAATGATATCTACAGGGCGTTGAGTACCATCCATACTATAAATGGCTGTAGCGGTAACTTTTACAATTGGCCAAGTTTGTAGTTTGCAATTTGGTCTTTGCAGCGCAGCATAGTAGCTATCAGATTTAAAAAATGTTTTATTGGCTTTTGCCGTATTAGGTGTCAAAAGACGTTTGAGCCATGTTTCATTGACTTGAGTTTCAAGAAAACGTAGAGCTAAGATACTTTTTACACGATTGTTAAATAACCTCCTATTTTTAGCAATAAGCGGGTGGGTAATGAGACGGTGTATGCCGATCTGACTATGAGGCAAAATAAAATGCGGCGTAATTTGAAATACAGTTACAAATTTTGCTTGTTGGCAGATTTTTTCTAAGTGCGTTACCGTTTCCTGATCTGTTCCAATAATCGCTACATTTAAATTTGAAAAATCATTTTCTTTAATTGTATTTGATAAAAGAATTTGACCAGTAAAGGCGTCAAAATCCTGAACTGCATTTTGAAAAGTAGTTGATTTGGCAACATTATTTTTAAGTTCAATACTCATTTTCCAAAAGTCCTTTTGGTTTTCATTTATGATGATTTTTTATCGTTTTAATATAAATAACCAAGCAAGAGGGCTGGGTAAAGTATTTTCAGATAGGTGGCTATCTCATGCCTGCTATAGACTCAAGCATGAGATATTCAGAGTATGTTCTAGTTGGCTGATTTTAGTTGCATTAATCGAGTAAAGCTCTCTAAACGTTTATTAGTATCATAGACATCACAAGTAAAAATAAACTCATCGACTTCATAAGTAGCTAAAAGCTTTTCTAAGCCTGAGCGTACTGTTTCAGTTGAGCCGATTTGGGCCATCGTATAGAAATTTTCAACAGAAAGCTGTTCTGCTGTGTTCCATAGACCCTGCATCGATGTAACTGGCGGTTTAAGTTTTAAACTTTCACCACGGATTAATCCTAATACACGTTGATAGGCACTTGTTGCCAAGAACTGAGCTTCTTCATCTGTATTTGCAACCACAACAGGTACACCCATTGAAACATAAGGCTTGTCTAAATATTCAGAAGGTTCGAAATTTTCACGATAAAGCTCAATCGCTTGACCAAGCATACGTGGTGCAAAATGCGATGCAAATGAGTAGGGCAATCCTAGTCTCGCAGCCAACTGGGCACTAAATAAGCTTGAACCTAATAACCAGACTGGTACATGAGTATTTTGTCCAGGAGTTGCAACAATTCTTTGGCCGGGTTGAGGCGCTTTAAAATATTGCAAAATCTCAACAACATCTCTAGGAAACTGATCTTCCGTTTCCTGATGCCCGCGACGTAAGGCACGCATAGTGACCTGATCTGTGCCGGGGGCACGGCCTAAACCTAACTCAATACGATTTGGATATAAGGTTGCTAACGTACCGAATTGTTCTGCTACTACTAAGGGTGCATGGTTTGGTAGCATGATACCACCTGAACCTAAACGAATGCGCTGGGTATGAGCCGCGATAAAACCAAGTAAAACAGCTGTTGCTGAACTCGCAATTCCATCCATATTATGATGTTCTGCAAGCCAAAAACGGTCATAACCTAATTTTTCTGCATGTTGGGCGAGCTCTAATGCATGACGTAATGAAAACTCGATTGTTTTATCATCACGTATGGGAGCAAGTTCCAAAATTGAAAATTTGGTGTCTTGAAGTGATCGCATGCGATATTCTCAAAAAACGTTATATCGAAATAATACGATATAAATGGGGTGATGTATATCGGTTTTTTTCGATATAAATTTCACTCCCAAATAAAAAAGCACCGCCAGGGTGCTTTTTAATATCTGTGTACCAATTAGTGGTGTTTATACCAACCACGGTGTAAGCCATTATCATGACGATAGTAAGCGCGATCATTGTAATAGCGGCGGTCATCACGATCATAACGACGATCATAACGTTCATCATAGTTACGATCTTGGCCAACTTTACGACCTAAAGCAGAACCACCAGCTGCACCCACTGCTGCACCGATGTATCCACCATTTGTACCACCCATGTTTTTACCAACGGTATAACCAGCGCCGCCACCTAAAGCACCACCAATTGCCGCTTCTGTACGGTTACGACGGTCACTTGCAGCAGCTGCACCACCAGCACCACCTAAAGCAGCACCAATTGTTGCGCCCGATGTACCACCGATACTTTTACCAATTGCAGTACCTACTACACTACCTAGAGCAGAAGTTGCCGCTACACGGGTACCATTATCTGCATGTGCAACTGACACCATAGAGGTTGTTGCGATTAATGCACTTGCTAACCAAATATTCATTTTCATTTTGGAACTCCATGCTCATTTTGCTAAAGAGCAATCTTTATATCTTGAGCTAAATGTAATTAAAAATTTCGTGAAAATTATGGAGAAGGCTCATGCTGATACGATAGTTTTGTGTCTGCTTTGTATTGTTTCTATTAAGATGTGAATAAATCATGAGCACGGCATATGCGTTTGGCAAAAGGGTAATCATAAAAAAACACCCGAAGGTGTTTTTAAATTAATTACATCACTAAAATTAGTGGTGATGACGGTGTTTTTTCTTCCAGTGTTTAGAAGATCGATCATAATCACGGTCTTTAGCAATTTTATTACCTAAAGCACCACCACCTGCAGCACCTAACGCAGCACCGATATAACCGCCATTTGTACCACCCATGCTTTTACCAACAGTATAGCCAGCACCACCGCCTAAACCACCGCCAATTGCAGATTCTGTACGGTGACGACGATCACTTGCAACTGCTGCACCACCAGCACCACCTAAAGCAGCACCAATTGTTGCACCAGATGTACCACCCATGCTTTTACCAATAGCAGTACCAGCAACACTACCTAAAGCAGAAGCAGCTGCTACATGAGTTGTATTGTCTGCATGTGCTACAGTCATCATAGAAGTAGCCAAAACAGCACTACATAATAAAGCATTTAATTTCATCATTTACTCCATGTCCCAAGTTACAGGACCTTATATCTTTCGTTACAGCAAATGTAACAAAACACTTCTCTTCAAATGTGGAGAACCATCATCCTATTATTAGAGTTTAGTGTCTTCTTTGTATGTTTTCTATTAAAATAGAATATCTAATATCCATATAGAAAAAAGTGATTCTCATTTCACATTCTTAAGTATATTTACAATGAGTTGAACATAAAAAATCAATAAAAGCTCTTGTGGCAGAAGACATATGTTTATGTTGCGCATACAGTAAAGAAAAGGGACGGGTATGACCTGCGTATGTTTCAAGTAGAGGTTCTAATTTTCCTTGTTGAATTTTTTCATTAACGATAAATTCGTAACTCTGGCATATTCCTAAACCATTTTCAGCAAGAGATACTACTCCTAGAATATCTTCTTTTACTAAAATTCGATTTGTCGGTATCCACTGAATTTCCTGATCTATATCTTTAAAGAACCACGGAGTGACCTTACCATTACTCGGTAGCTCAAAGGCGATGCATTGATGATGATTTAATTCATCCAAGTTTTTGGGAATACCCATGCGTTTCAAATAAGAAGGTGAGGCAACAAGTTTTAAAGGTGCGTGCTCTAAAGGCCTAGCAATAAGGGTGCTGTTAGGTAGTTGTCCTTGACGAATAGCTAAGTCAAAACCTTCAGCAATTAAATCAACGTTACGATTAGAAATACTGACTTCAATTTGAATATCAGGATATTGCAGAAGAAATTTTTCTAATAAAGGGGGTAAACGATAATGCCCATAAGTGGTAGGAACACTTATTTTAATTTTTCCAGAAATTTGTAGTTGTTCACCTTGAACCAAGCGTTCTGCATGGTCAATTAACTGAAAAGCATGTTGCATTTTTTCATAGTAAAGTTGACCAGCTTCAGTCAGGCTTAAATGGCGTGTGGTTCTTCTAAAAAGCTGTATACCGAGTTTTTTCTCGAGTCTTGTAATTGTTCTACTAACGACCGAAGGTGTAGTAGATAAATCAATTGCAGCAGCACTAATTGAAAGCTTCTCAGCCACAATTAAAAAGATTTCGACATCGGCAAGATGATCAAATTGACGAGACATTTTGTCCTCAAACGCAAAAAAGATTTGCAAACTTAGTTGTTTTTCTACCTTTGGGGTAAAAATAGAATATATACATCCTAGTTATAAATCCAGCAAATGCTTGGAATGAAGGTTAAATAATGAAGATGTTGAATCAAATAATGTTTGCAGTGATTACAGCTTCGGCAGCATTAAGTGTAAATGCAGCTCATGTACTCGTTGTATTGTCAGATGAAGATCAGCTAGAGCTAAAAAATAATCATGTTTTTAAAACGGGATTTTATCTTAATGAATTGATGCAGCCTACAAAAATGCTTTTAGATGCGGGGCACACCGTAACGTTTGCCACCCCAAAAGGGAAAGCTCCAACGTTAGATGAATCTTCAAATAGTGCAATGTACTTTAACCAAGATGAAAAAGTATTAAAACAATATGCTGGTTTATTACATGATCTAAAGTTAACTTCACCTAAAGACTCTCCAGTTGTAAGTCTGGCGCGTATTGAGCAAATTGGTATAGATCAATTTGATGCCATATATATTCCGGGTGGGCATGCGCCTATGCAAGACCTGTTAAAAGATAAACAGCTTGGTAAAGTTCTTAACGCTTTTCATAATGCAGGAAAGCCTACAGCCTTGGTTTGTCATGGGCCTATAGCTCTGATGTCAACTTTACCTCATGCTGCGGAAGCTATTAAGCAACTTGAACAAGGTAGAGCAGTCAAAACTGGAGAATGGATTTATAAAAACTACCGGATGACGGTAATTAGCAATCAAGAAGAAGAGCAAGCGAAGGGCTTATTAAAAGGCGGTGAAATGAAGTTCTATCCGCAAACTGCTTTAGAGTCACTGGGTGCGAAATATCAAAGCAATACGAAAGCTTGGTCGCCAAATGTAGTGGTGGATCGTGAGCTTATTACTGGACAAAATCCAGCTTCGGCTGTTCTTGTCGGTAAAACTTTATTAGAAAAATTAAAATAACTATAAACGATAAAGAGGCTTTATAAATAAAGTCTCTTTTATTATATGGATTTAAAAAAGCGAGTTATTTGTTTTCAATAAAAGAAAATCTTAGATTGATGAATAAATCTCCTCTGGAATCATTAGATTTATTCATCCTTATGGCTTTGGAAAGTTAACGATTTAAAGGATTACATATGTCATTTAATCGGCATAAACTGTAAACTATGCGCTATTTTTATGATTTGGCTTATCTTCTTATATTTATCTAGATAAGTTTTTTGGACTTTTGAGATATTTCCTCTTATGAAAGCGTCACTCCGTTTACGTCTTGATCAACTCTGTGATCGTCATGAAGAACTTACCGCATTGCTTGCAGATGCAGAAGTGATTTCCGATAACAAACGTTTCCGTAAACTGTCTCGTGAACATAGTGATTTAACTGAAATTACCGAAGTTTGGGGCAAATACCGTCAAGCAGAAGAAGATATTGAAACTGCTGAAATGATGAAGTCGGACCCCGACTTTAAAGATATGGCAGAAGAAGAAATTCAAGCAAATAAAGCATTGCTTGAAGAATTAGAAAGCCAGCTCAATATTTTGATGATTCCAAAAGATCCAAATGACTCTAATGCTGCGTATTTAGAAATTCGTGCAGGGACAGGCGGTGATGAAGCTGCAATTTTCTCAGGCGATTTGTTCCGCATGTACAGCAAGTATGCAGAGACACAAGGTTGGCGTATTGAAGTCCTTTCTGAAAATGAAGGCGAGCATGGCGGCTTTAAAGAAGTCATTTGCCGTGTAGATGGTGATGGCGTGTATGGCCGCTTAAAGTTTGAAAGTGGCGCGCATCGTGTACAACGTGTGCCAGCAACTGAATCACAAGGTCGTGTGCATACATCGGCTTTTTCAGTGGGAAATTCTGCCCGAAATTGACGTTGATACTAATGTTGAAATTAATCCGGCAGATTTACGTATTGATACTTACCGTGCGTCAGGTGCGGGTGGTCAGCACATTAACAAAACCGATTCGGCAGTACGTATTACTCACATTCCAACGGGTACAGTCGTTGAGTGCCAAGAAGAACGTTCACAGCATAAGAACAAAGCTAAAGCGATGGCATTGTTAGTATCACGTTTAGAAAATGCTAAACGTGCAGCGGCTGATGCAGCGACTTCTGAAATGCGCCGTGATTTGGTCGGTTCTGGCGACCGTTCTGAACGTATCCGTACTTATAACTACCCACAAGGGCGTATGACGGATCACCGTATTAACCTAACTTTATATAAGTTAGATGCCATTATGGAAGGTGATTTAACTGAATTGCTCGATAGCTTACATCGTGAATATCAGGCAGATCAGCTCGCGATGCTTGCACAGGAAAATGGCGGCTAATGAATATTGCTCAAGCGCTTGCAATTCGTGGTGAGCCTGACAGTTATGAACGACAAGAAAATGCTTGGTTGCTTGAGCATTTTCTAAAAATCAATTCACTCGAATTAAAGTTCAGACTTGAGCAAGAGTTAACGGCTCAGCAAGAGCAAGACTACTTGGCTGGTCTTGAGCGTATTCAAAATGGTGAACCTTTAGCCTATGTGACAGGTTCACAGCCATTTTGGACGCTTGATTTAAAAGTAACGTCAGATACTTTAGTACCACGACCTGATACTGAGGTTTTAGTTGAAACTATTTTAAATCTAAATTTGCCAAAGAATGCAAACATTGTTGATTTGGGAACGGGGACAGGTGCAATTGCACTTGCATTAGCGAGTGAGCGCCCAGATTGGCAGATAACAGCAACCGATATTTATGCGCCTACTTTAGATGTCGCAAAAGAAAATGCACAAGCTCATAATTTGCAACGTGTAAAATTCGCTTGCGGTGCTTGGTTTGAAGCACTAGAGCCACAAAAATTTGATTTAATCGTTTCTAATCCGCCGTATATCGACCCTGAAGATGAACACATGCGAGCTTTGGCTACAGAACCACGCCGTGCATTGGTTGCAGACCATCAGGGACTAGCTGATATTGAAATTATTATTGCTCAAGGGAAAAACTGGTTAAAACCACAAGGCTGGATTGCATTAGAGCATGGTTATGACCAAGGGCAAGCTGTTCGAGATATTTTCACAGAGCATGGTTTTAGCCAAATTAAAACTATTCAAGACTATGGCCAAAATGATCGAGTCACTTTGGCATGCTGGATTTAAAATTACTTTTGTAGTGTATCCCGCCAACGTAATAACCAATTTTCGATAAATTTCATTAAGGTATCGGTTACTTTACCCAGTAGGGCTAATAAAATAATTGCAATGATAACAATATCAGGTCGAGATGTTTCTCGGCCATCACTGAGTAAATAGCCAATTCCTTGAGTGGCTGCAATCAGTTCAGCTGCAATCATAAACATCCACGATAAGCTTAAGCTGTTACGTAAACCCGTTAAAATGCCCGGAGATGCTGCCGGTAAAACAATAGATAAAACACGTTGAAAAGCATTGAGCCGATAAACTTTTCCAACTTCAATGAGCTTTTTATCTACATTATGAATTGCTGCAACTGTGTTGGTATAGGTTGGAAAAAATGCTCCGATTGCAATAAGCGTAATTTTTGACCCTTCGTCAATTCCTAACCAAAGCAATAACAGTGGAATCCAAGCAAGACTTGGGATCGACTTAATTGCTGAAAAGGTCGGTTCTAAATATGCTTCTGCCTCTTTACTTAATCCAACCCAAATCGCAAAAATTAAACCTAAACCACTTCCTATGATAAAGCCGAATAGAACACGCCATGTACTAATATAAATATGGGCAAATAGGTCGCTATGAGCTAAATCTAAAAAAGATTGCCATAAACTCGAAGGTGCAGGGAGCAGATAAGCATTGATATAGCCATTTCTGACTAAAAACTCACAACCCACTAAAAAAATGAGTGGAATGAGTAGCGCTTTAAACCACCGTGTAAATTTATGGTTTAGATGCTTTTTCTGAGATTTTAAAGCCTGCTGAGCTAAGAAATGATTTAGCTCAGCTTTGTTAAATGAATCACTCATAAACTATTTCACGACTTTTTGAGCAAAACGTGGGTCTAACAACTGATCAACCACTTGATTGACATTCGTACCTTTTCTGACTAAGTCTTCTTCAGTCAAAATTTTCCCAGAACGTTTTAGTGCTTGTGCTTGAGTTGCTGATGGGATGCTTTGATCAAATTTGGTTCGGCTCAGTTGTAGTTTAGCCACAGGTAGAGGGAGTTTTGATTCTTGAGCTAAAAGTGCTGCTACTTTATCTGGATTGGCTTTTGCCCATTTTCGGGCTTGTTCGTAGGCTTTAATAACGGCTGCTACCGCTTCAGGGCTTTGCTTTGCAAAGTCTTCTTTCACGCTAAGCACGCTATAACTATTAAATGCTACATTACGATAAAGTAATTTCGCGCCCGATTGAATTTGAGCTGAAGCCATTAATGGATCAAGCCCCGCCCAAGCATCTACTTGGCCACGTTCTAATGCGGTTTTACCATCTGGATGTTGTAAATGGACCAGTTGTACATCGCGTTTACTCAAACCGACAGTATCTAGTGCTTGTAGTGTAAATAAGAAAGGATCTGTTCCTTTGGTAGCTGCAATTTTCTTACCTTTTAAATCTTTTAGGCTTTTAATTGGTGAATTTTTTGCGACAACAAGCGCGGTCCATTCCGGTTGGCTTTGTACATAAACCGTTTTAATTGGACTACCATTTGCTCGACTTAATACAGCAGCTAATCCAGCAGTAGAAGCAAAATCGATACTATTACTGTTGAGATATTCTAATGAGCGGTTACTACCTTGACTAAAAACCCATTTAATTTGGGTATTGGGTAGTGCTTTTTCGAGAAGTTTTTGATCTTTGACCACTAAACTAGTTGGTGCGTAGTAAGCGTAATCAAGTTTAAGTGTAGTCGGAATTGCTGCAAAAGTAGATGAAGCAAATACGAACCCCAATGTTGATGCCAACAAAGTCTTCGGTAGAGAAAATTTTGATTTTAAAGACATGATAAAAATAGAACCGAAATAAAATAATGGATCATCCTTTCATGTGTTTAGTGGCTTACAAACTTAGTTATTTTGATTTGTAAATCAGTTTGAAAGATAAAAGTTTAGATAAAATTATAAGTTAATGTTTTATAGGCATTATTAAGTTTTAAATAATGCGTTATATGAAATATTCAATTTAAAAGACATAAATATCATAAGCTTAAGTTTTAAAACTTAAAGCTTCGTTGGATGCATATGCTATTGCTTGTGCGTAGTTAAATTATCTCGATACGCACCTGGGCTAACACCTGTCCATTTTTTAAAGGCACGGTGAAAAGCACTTGGGTCGTGGAAATTTAAGTCTTCACTAATGTCTTGTATTGAATCATTACTTTTGCTTAAGCGTTCAATCGCAATATCACAACGAATTTCATTTTTAATTTGTTGATAACTTACCCCTTCATGTTTGAGGCGACGTTGAACAGTAGCTTCCGAAATATTGAGTTGCTGTGCTACATCTTTGAGTTCGGGCCATTGGGCTGGGTGAAGCTTTAATAAATGACGACGAATAAGAACGCTCAAGGCATTTTCATTTTTAAAGCGAACTAACAGATTTTGCGGAGTTTGTTTTAAAAAATCATAAAGCGATTTTTTATCTTTTTTAATTTTAATATCTAAGTAGTGGGCATCAAACTCAACCTGATTTACTTCGGCATTAAATTTTATATCTTCACAAAAACGGACGAGATAATCTTGAATATCATTCGGTTTTGGACAACGTACTGCAATACTGTTTAAGCCAATTCGCTGATCTATCAGCCAACACATGAGTCCATGTACTAACATTAAAAAGGTTGCGTAGGTAAACATACGTTTGGGTTGGTCATGATCACGAATGACCAAATAAGCTTTTTCTTGTTCTCGAATTAACTCTCCACGCATATCATCTAAAACAAAGTTAAAAAACTTCAAAATATCATAGAGAGCCTTTTCTAAAGTTTCAGCCGTACTGACGAGTTTTGTAAGTAATTTATAGCTACCACGACGCATAGGGTGGCTATCCATACCAAAAAATTCATCATTCATGGCATTGGCAAGTTCAATCCATAATTTTGCATACGTTGCTACCGGAACACGCGCTTTAGGTGTCATGAGTAATTCTGTAGGAATACCTGCTTTATTCAGAATAATTTGAATATTTAGCCCTTTGGCATAAGCCGCACTTAATGCTTCATGTACCAGTGCAATCGAAATTGTTCCTTTACTTAAAGAAGATTGGACAACCATGTCAAAGACTCATTTTTTACGTATTTCAAGTGAAATATTTCATATTCAAAATTTGGATTGATCAAAAGCTGCAAGCATTTTGAGGTTTTTTGAAATTGTATCGGAAAAAAACAACTTTTACTCTCACTACTAAGGTTAAAGAACATTTCTATAGGGCATTACATAATGAAAATTCAAGGAAAACATTTCGTGATTACAGGTGGCGGCTCTGGTTTAGGAGCTGCAACTGCTGAGTATTTGGTAAAGCAAGGCGCCTCAGTCACGTTGGTTGACATGAATGTAGAAGCAGGTGAGCAGCAGGCGAAACAGTTAGGGCCAAAAGCTGACTTTGTAAAACTTGATGTAACCGATGAAGTTGCTGCTGAACAGTTCTTTAAAGATGTGTTGGTTAAACATGGATATTTGCATGGTTTGGTGAACTGTGCAGGTATTGGCCCTTCTGCGAAAGTAGTTGGCCGTGAGGGCGTTCATGACTTAGGGTTATTTGCAAAGACTTTAAATATTAATGTCACAGGTACATTTAACATGCTGCGTTTTGCAGCAGATGCAATGAGTAAAAATACAGTTGAAGCAGGTGAAGAGGACCGCGGTGTCATTGTGAACACTGCTTCTGTTGCGGCATTTGACGGACAAATTGGACAAGCAGCTTATTCTGCATCAAAAGGCGCTATTGTGGCGATGACTTTACCAATTGCTCGTGAGCTTGCGCGACATGCCATTCGTATTATGACTATTGCACCGGGAATCATGGAAACTCCAATGCTTAAGGGTATGCCACAAAATGTACAAGATGCTTTGGGCCAAATGGTGCCGTATCCATCGCGTTTAGGAAAGCCAGAAGAGTTTGCTCGTTTGGTTGCTCATATTGCTGAAAATTCCTATTTAAATGGTGAAGTTATTCGTTTAGATGGTGCAATTCGTATGGCAGCAAAATAATAAAAATAAGGATGTTGAAATGATTCTAAATGCTGAACAAAGCATGGTTCAGGAGATGATGCGTAACTATGCGCAAAATCAGTTAAAACCAACAGCTGCACATCGCGATAAGACCCATGAATTTCCGGCTCAGGAGTTAAAAGATTTAGGTGCACTAGGCGCTATGGGAATGACTGTGCCCGATGAGTGGGGCGGTGCCGGAATGGACTATGTTTCTTTGGTGCTTGCGATTGAAGAAATTGCCGCAGGCGATGGTGCTATTTCGACAATCGTAAGTGTTCAAAACTCTTTGATTTGCGGTATTACATTGGCATACGGTTCAGAGCAGCAAAAACAAACCTATTTGCCAAAATTTGCCTCTGGCGAATGGCTGGGATGCTTTTGTTTAACTGAGCCACATGTCGGTTCCGATGCAAGCGCGATTTTATGTAAAGCCGAGCGAGATGGCGACCATTGGGTACTCAATGGCGTAAAGCAATTTATTACCAGTGGTAAAAATGCTCAAGTAGCTTTGGTATTTGCGGTTACAGATAAACAGGCTGGCAAAAAAGGCATTTCGTGCTTTCTTGTACCGACCAATACACAAGGCTACTTGGTGACTCGTATTGAAGACAAAATGGGTCAACATGCTTCGGACACCGCAACCATTACGTTAGAGGACTGCCGGATTCCTTTAGAAAATTTGGTGGGCCAAGAGGGAGAGGGTTATAAAATTGCGCTATCTAATTTAGCGGCCGGTCGTATTGGTATTGCGGCTCAGTCTGTCGGTATGGCAAGAGCTGCTTTTGATGCAGCCGTGCAATACGCAAATGAACGTAAGGCCTTTGGTGTAGAGCTGGTTCAGCATCAGGCGGTTGGTTTTCGCTTAGCAGATATGGCAACCCAGATTGAAGCGGCACATCAGCTGGTTTTACATGCTGCGACTTTAAAAGATGCAGAGCTACCTTGTTTAAAAGAAGCCTCAATGGCGAAACTCTTTGCATCAACTATGGCTGAGCGAGTGTGTTCGGATGCAATCCAGATTCATGGCGGTTATGGATACGTCAGTGATTTCCCTGTTGAGAGAATTTATCGGGATGTTCGTGTAAGCCAGATTTATGAAGGTGCTTCTGATATTCAACGTTTAGTGATTGCTCGTGAGGTGGCTCAAGTTTAGATCATAAAGTATTGAGTTTTTAAACATAAAACTGCAAGAAGCCGCACATTATGTGCGGTTTCTTGCAATTGAAATGATGCATTTTTGCTATTAGTTTTGTTTGAAATAGATGGAAAAGTTGAAGAAATATTCTTCGAGCTTTAGCTAAAACAATAACAGTCAGGACAGATTTTGTGACCTTACACAAAATTAAACATCAAACGGAATGAAGGTGAGCATCATGAAAACTTTGGCAGAAGCTTATCAGCAATTTGATCTTGCACAACTCATTGAAGAGCAACTTGTTGGGCACCCCCAAGCAATAAATGCTTATGTTGAGTGCTGTGAGCGTTATGTAGGAAAAAATAAAACAGCGCTCATTTGGGAAGGAAAAAACGGACAGGCAGAGCACTATACGTTTGAACAACTTGCTGAGCTTTCTGGAAAACTTGCTAATTTCTTTAAAGCACAAGGAGTTCAAGCTGGAGATTGTATTGCAGGGCTTTTACCAAGAACGCCTGAGTTATTAATTACAATTTTGGCAGCGTGGCGTATAGGTGCTATTTATCAGCCTTTATTTACTGCCTTTGAAGCAAAATCAATTGATCACCGTATTACGAGTGCTCAAACTAAATTGATTGTGACCAATGATGAACAACGACCTAAACTGAATACTTTAAATATTCCGGTTATTGTCACTGTTCATCAGACTGGTCCTTTGTCTGAACATGACTTCGATTTTTGGAAATCCTTACAACGCTATTCTGAGCAATGTGAATCAGTTAGTCGTAGCTTTGATGATGACTTTTTAATGATGTTCACCTCAGGCACAACTGGACTTGCTAAGTCTGTACCCGTTCCACTAAAAGCAATTTTGGCATTTAAAGGTTATATGACTCATGCTGTCGATTTGCGTGAAGAGGATATGTTCTGGAATTTGGCAGATCCGGGCTGGGCGTATGGTTTGTATTATGGCATTACCGGGCCTTTAAGCTTGGGTCATGGCATTATTATGGATGAGCGTTCATTTAATGTAGATCAGGCAATAAAATTAATTAAAAAATATAAAGTAAGTAATTTAACTGGTTCGCCTACAGCATTTCGTATGTTCTTTGGGTTTAAGGAAAAATTTGACCCTTCAATTAAACAACATTTACGCGTAGTGAGTAGTGCGGGTGAGCCATTAACACCTGAGGTTGTGAACTGGTTTAAACAGGATTTAGAGGTCAATATTTTTGATCAATATGGACAAACTGAACTCGGCATGGTGATTGCGAACCATCATGCGCTTGAGCACCCATTAAAAGTAGGTTCAGCCGGTTTTGCAATTCCTGGGCATCGTTTTGCGGTGTTAGACCAAAATTATCAAGAATTACCAACAGGTGGTGTTGGTATTTTGGCGATGGACTCGGAGCAATCGCCATTAATGTGGTTTAAAGGCTATGGTGGCAATAATCGCAAAGCCTTTGTCGGCAAATATTATTTAACTGGTGACACGGTCACTTTAAACGAACATGGCGGCATTAATTTTGTTGGTCGTGCTGACGATGTCATTACAACATCGGGCTATAGAGTTGGACCATTCGATGTTGAAAGTACTTTATTAGAGTGTGAGGCGGTATTAGAGTCAGCAGTAATTGGTAAGCCAGATCCGGAACGAACCGAAATAGTCAAAGCTTTTGTGGTACTTAAGCCTGCTTATCAAGCGTGTGAAACATTAAAAGATAAGTTACAGCAATATGTTCGTAACCGTTTATCTCGTCATGCTTATCCAAAAGAAATTGAGTTTGTGGACAGCCTACCGAAAACCACGAGCGGAAAAATTCAAAGAGGATTGTTGAAGCAGCAAGAAATTGCAAAAATGCAGCAAGCCTACGCGAGCTAAATTGAGCAAAGGGAAATATTTAAATATTTCCCTTTAATTTTTATATTAGAGGTCGGCTTTCACTTCTTCACCAATTAAATAAAACGTTCCACCAGCAATATAGTGCAGGCTACGAAGTTCTTTTGGTGCATCCTGAAAATGCCAGTGCCCATCTCTAAAAACGCGACTATCTGCCCACGCACCCACAACAGAGCCAATAAATAAATCATGAGCTGACTGATTATGCGGTTCAGGAATAAGTTTACAAACCAGCCATGCGATACAACCTGATACAAGCGGACTGGTCACATCTTTTTGATAAAATAGTTCAACTCCGCAGTGCTCAAGTTTTTGTGGGTCATCCAACTTACTAATGGTACCAAGTTGTTTGGTCATATTGAGCTGGGCATAGCAAGGAACTTGTAGTGTGAAATAACCACTTTGCTCGACAAGCTGTCGGGTTTTAGTGCTTTTATCTAAAACTACAGACACTTTGGCAGGTTTAAACTCTAATGCACATGCCCATGCGGCAGCCATTACATTGCGGTCGTCACCATGTTGTGCAGAAACCAGCACAGTTGGACCATGATTTAATAAACGATAAGCTTTTTCTAACTCTACTGGTGCAATATATGATTGGGACATATTTAGCCTAAGTAATACAGAAAATGGATTGTTCTATTGTTGCAGAAAGCGTGTGAGAAGTAATGTAATGGGGAGTTAACTGAATAAAAAAGTTGTTTCCATTTTATAGCTTTCCTAATGACGAACTTAGTCATAAAATCACTTGGCTTCTAAATGAAAGGATTAACGTGTGACCGAGCTTCAAGATATCGATTTTGTAGAGTTAAGTGATGAAGAAATGCATCTCTATAGCCGTCAGATTTTACTTGATGGATGGGATATTGAAGCTCAGGAAAAACTCAAACTTGCCAATGTACTGATTGTTGGTGCTGGTGGTATAGGTTGTAGCAGTGCAGAGCTACTCGCACGAGCAGGGGTTGGAAAAATTACACTCATTGATGCCGATACCATTGAGATAAGTAATTTACAGCGTCAAATTGCATTTGGTCATGAAGATATTGGTCGTTATAAAGCTGAAGTTTTAGCAAAACGGTTACAGAAAATTAACCCTTATATCTGTGTTGAATACTTTAATGAACGTTTAGACGAAAATAACATTGATAGACTTGTTGAACACCAAGATGTAGTGCTGGATGGTTGTGATAACTTTACAACTCGCTATTTAGTGAATAGTGCTTGTAAAAAGCATCAGGTCGCATTAATTAGTGCTTCTGCAATTGGCTTTCAGGCGCAAATGTTTATGGTTGAAGGTGATTCAGCTTGTTATGAATGTTTATTTCCAAAAGAACAGCATGACAACGAAGGCCTTCGTTGTGCAGAGTCAGGAGTGCTTGCAACTACTCCTGTGATGATAGCGTCATTACAAGCACATCACACTTTGTTATATTTAGGGCTTAATCGCACTCCTCTGAAACAAAAATTGTTACTTTGGGATGGATTAAATATGACACAACGTATTGTTAATTTTGATAAAGATATAAATTGTCCACTTTGTCAGGCAAGCTAATCAGCAAACAAAGCAAAATTTGCTACACTTGAGACGAATATTCTGGTTCTAAAGAAATATGAAAAAAAATATTTTATTTGATGGATTGCGCTCAGTTGCCCGTATCGGTGAAACCGCAGTGGTTGCGGCTAAAGCTGGTATTAAGTACGCAACTGATAAGCCAAGTAATGCCAAACTCATGCGTGAGACTTTTGAGTCGCTTGGCTCAACATATATTAAGCTTGGTCAGTTTATCGCGAGTACACCATCGCTATTCCCACGTGAATATGTAGAAGAATTTCAAGGTTGTTTAGATCAGACACCAACTCTGCCATTTAGTTATATTCAAGGCGTACTTGCTTCTGAATTTGAAGGACGAGATTTAAGCCAGATTTTTAGCTATATCGATAAAAAGCCTTTAGCTTCTGCATCAATTGCTCAGGTTCATGCAGCTAAACTGACTACAGGTGAAGATGTCGTTATAAAAGTTCAAAAACCTGGTGTAGAAACTATTTTATACACTGACTTAAACGTGGTGCATTGGGCAGCCAAACTACTTGAACGTGCAGTACCTAAAATCAAGTTTGCTGCTCTTTCTGACATTGTTGATGAAATTAAAACTCGTATGGTGCGTGAAGTCGATTTCATTGAGGAAGCCCAGAACTTAGATGACTTTGTGGAATATTTAAATATTTCACAAAACCACGCTGCGACAGCACCTAAAGTTTATCATCAGTTTTCTACGCGCCGTGTTTTGACCATGCAGCGTTTATACGGTGTGTCTTTAACAGACTTTAGTGTCGTGAAACAATATGCTAAAGATCCGTCACAAGTACTGATTACTGCCATGAATACATGGTTTGGCAGTCTTATGCTCTGTAAGAGTTTCCACGCTGACTTACATGCTGGAAACCTAATGTTGCTTGAAGATGGCCGAATTGGTTTTATCGATTTCGGTATTGTGGGTCAGTTAAAGCCAGAAGTCTGGACAGCATGTATCGCGTTTATGGATGCTTTGCAAAAGACTGATTATCAGGCTATGGCTGAAAATATGCTGAAAATGGGCATGACCCATAATAAGGTCGATGTTCAGGTTTTAGCCCAAGATTTAGAGCGTTTGTTTAATGGCGTCTTAATGGCCGATCCACAGCAAATTCTGTCTACCAATCCAGCCGATTTAAACGACATTATGATGGATATGGTGGGTGTAGGTGAGCGCCACGGTATTAAATTCCCTCGAGATTTTGCCTTGTTATTTAAGCAAATGCTTTATTTCGATCGTTTTATGCGCGTACTCGCACCATATACTGATATTTATGCAGACCAACGTTTGAAAATGGTTCAAAATATGGAACCTGCTTCGTTGTTAAAGCACTAAGGTCAGTTTAAATTTATGGATGCCATTATTATTGAAGGCTTGAAGGTTGAGACAGTGATTGGCTGTTTCAACTGGGAAAGACAAATCATTCAACCTTTAATGTTGGATTTAACCATCCATAATGATTTGAGCCGAGCTGCAGCATCTGACAAACTTGAGGACACACTCAACTATGCCCAGATTTGTGAGTTATCGGCTCAAACTATTCAGCAAGCCAAACCTGAGTTAATCGAGCACGCAGCTCATCTAGTTTTGCAATGTTTATTTGAAACCTTTCCAACAATTGAAAAAATTACCATAACCATCCGTAAGCCAGCCATCATTGCAGAAGCTAATGCTGTAGGAATTCGTCTTGAACGCACCAGAAACAATTTTTGCACTCGCCCTAGCGAGTAATTTAGACGCAGATCAGCACTTTACTTTTGCTTATACGCAATTAGCAACTTTGGGGAAAGTGCAGTTTTCATCTGTTTATCAAATTCCATGCCGAGATGGTATTGGAGATGATTACTGGAATTCAGCGTGTCTATTACGAAGCACCTTATCATCTGAACAAGTTGAATCTTTTTTAAAGAAACTTGAGTCAGATTCTGGACGTGTTCGACCATCGCATCATATTTCTTTAGATGTAGATTTGATTGCATGGGGAAGTGATCTGGACCATATGCAATTTAATTCTAAAAAATTACCTTTGGCGCTCGATGTAAAAATTCCTTTATATGAACTTTGGCATTGTGAAAAACTAAAGGCTGATAGTACGCTTTACCCAGTTGTTAATTTTAAATTTTAAGGTCTTTCAAACTAAAATTTACGCAAAATTTACGCGGCCTTTGAGTTCCTCAATAGAGAATTTACGAGCATTTTATCCATACTGAAATCCACTAAATTAGTGTTACTTCAGGACAATAAAGATGCTTATAAATTCTCAAATGCGCATCTTGCATCAGTCTGGCATAGCCTTATGCGGACTCAAAAAAAGTGATATTTCTTCATCTCTCCTTATTTCCATTTTGGCAAATCAAGCCAAGGGGTATAGAGGAGAATAGCCATGTTAGAACTTATCCTTGTTTTATTTATTGCTATTTTTTTAGCATGGTGCCTTAGCAAATATCTATCCCAAGTAATGGCAAATCAGCCGATGGTTGGTGATGGATTATTTCGTTGGATTGAAAATCCTGTATATCGCTTGTTAGGTATATCTCCACAACAACAAATGAACTGGAAACAATATTCTTTAGCATTTGTTGTTAGCTGTATTTTTTTAGCTGTAGCCGTTTTTGCTATTTTTATGACGCAAGCATGGCTGCCATTAAACCCAAATCATGCACCAAATATGAGTTGGGATTTAGCATTACACACAGTTATTTCATTTTTAACCAACACCAACCAACAGCATTATTCTGGTCAAGCTCAACTGTCTTATTTGTCGCAAATGACAGGTATTGTAGGTTTGCAAGTCATCACACCAATGATGGGATTAGCTTTAGTTGTTGCGACCTTAAGAGCTTTCTTTTATCAACGTCCAAGCCATATTGCAGCGGATGTTGCTGAACAGCCAGATCAAATTTTAATTGGTAACTATTGGGCAGATGTAATACGCCCTACAGTCCGTTTCTTGCTTCCTCTTTGTTTTGTTTGGTCATTGTTGCTTAACAGCCAAGGCGTGCCAGCAACTTTTCAGGGTGGACCCGAAGTACAGCTTATTGATAAAGCAAATACCGTACAAACCCAAAAAATTCCATTAGGTCCAGTTGCACCCATGGTTGCTGTTAAGCAATTGGGTAGTAACGGTGGTGGCTGGTATGGTCCAAATAGTTCTGTACCTTTAGAAAATCCAACGCCGCTATCTAATTTATTAGAAATGATTGCGATTCTACTCATTCCAATTACAGTCGTTTTTATGGTGGGACACTTTACTCGACGTAAAAAATTTGCCTACTTTGTGTTTGGTAGCATGCTTTTAATGTCAGTTATTTCAGGTGCAGCAGCTGTCTGGTCTGAAAGTATGTCATCGACCGCATCTCAAATTGCAGTAATGGAAGGTAAAGAGCAACGATTTGGACCCGCAGCATCGGCAGTATGGGCTGCGCTGACTACACAAGTGAATAATGGTTCGGTCAATATGATGCACGATTCTTCTGCGCCACTTACGGGGCTGGTTGAACTCATTAACATGTTGATTAATGCTATTTGGGGTGGTGTGGGCTGTGGTCTGCAACAGTTTATGATTTATCTGTTACTTGCAGTATTTATTGCAGGCTTAATGACAGGTCGTACACCTGAATTGTTTGGACGCAAAATTGAAGCAGCAGAGATCAAGTTACTTGCGATTATTATCTTAATTCAGCCTCTTATTATTCTGGCTTTTACAGCCTTGAGTCTTAGTATTCCGGGATTATCAGGTATCACAAACCCTGGACCACACGGTATTAGCCAAGTGTTTTATGAATATGTTTCTGCTTTTGCAAACAATGGTTCAGGTTTTGAAGGCCTTGGAGACAATACGGTATGGTGGAATGTCACTTGTAGCATTGCACTTCTTTTAGGACGTTTCCCGACATTAATTTTGCCATTAATGATTGCGACACGTTTAGCAGCAAAAAGAAAAGCACCCGAAACAACAGGTAGCCTTCAGGTTGAAACGCCAACCTTTGCCTTAACGCTGATTACGATTGTTGTATTGCTTACCTTATTACAATTTATGCCAGTTCTTGTCCTTGGGCCAATTGCCGATCAACTTTTGTTGGTTAAAGGCTAAGGAGGCGAGTGAAAATGAATACACAAACTCATGTAAATAGCCATAAAACGACTGTGGCAGTACCAAGTTTTGAAGTTTGGAAAAATGCTTTTGTAAAATTGCTACCACAGCATGCAATTAAAAACCCTGTCATGGCAATTGTATGGCTTGGAACCGTAATCACTGCTCTAAGTACCTTAATGGGATATGCCACACTGGTGTTTGGTTTGGTTGTCACAGCAATTTTGTTTATTACGATTTTATTTGCTAACTATGCTGAAGCGGTTGCAGAGGCTAGAGGTCGTGGACAGGCATCTTCATTACGTGCAGCAAGAGAAAACTTGACTGCTCGAAAACTTAATTCTTTGACAGACCGTCAAACCACTCAAATTGCAGCCACCGAACTTCATTTAAATGATTTTATTGAAGTACATGCAGGTGAGCTTGTTCCAGCCGACGGTGAGATTGTAGAAGGCTTTGCCACCATTAATGAATCGGCTGTTACAGGTGAGTCAGCACCTGTGCTACGTGAAGCTGGAACAGACCGTTCTGGTGTTATTGGCGGTACTAAAGTTCTTACAGATCGTATTGTTGTGCAAGTGACTGCGGAATCTGGTCAAAGCTTCTTGGACCGTATGATTGCTTTGGTTGAAGGTTCAAATCGTCAAAAAACACCGAATGAGATTGCACTTGGCTTCTTGTTAATGGTGATGACACTTACATTTTTAATTGTGGTGATTAGCCTACCATTTATTGCTCATTATTTGCATATTGAACTTGATCCGGTTGTACTCGTAGCATTGTTAGTCTGCTTAATTCCAACAACCATTGGTGGCTTGTTACCTGCGATTGGTATTGCAGGTATGAACCGCGCACTCAAAGCCAATGTTTTGGCAAAATCAGGTAAAGCGGTAGAAGTTGCGGGTGACATTGATGTACTTTTACTCGATAAAACAGGAACCATTACATATGGTGACCGTCAAGCGACTTCTTTTTATCCTTTAACCTCGGTAACCGAGTCTGAATTAAGAGCTGCTGCTTGGGTAAGCTCACTTGCTGACCCGACACCAGAAGGCAAGTCGATTGTTAAGTTAGCAAAAGAACAGGGTTTAAAACAGCAAGAACCTGAGCAAGCCGAATTTATCTCTTTTAGTGCTTCGACTCGAATTTCTGGTGTGAATTTACCGAATGGTGAGCAAATTCGTAAAGGTGCTTTAGATGCAATCTTGAAATTTGTAGATGAAGATTATTCTCAAGATCTAGAATTAAAAGCACGTGTTGAACAAGTTGCTAAAAAAGGTGCAACACCATTGGTTGTCGCAAATCAACATCATGTATTAGGTGTGATTGAACTCTCAGATGTGATTAAACACGGTATTAAAGAACGTTTTGCACGCTTAAGAGAAATGGGTATTAAAACTGTCATGGTTACAGGTGATAACCCATTAACTGCTGCCGCGATTGCTGCTGAAGCGGGTGTAGATGACTATATTGCCGAAGCAAAACCAGAAGACAAATTGGCTTGTATTCGCACCGAACAACAACAAGGTCGTTTAGTTGCAATGGTTGGTGACGAAACCAACGATGCCCCAGCATTGGCAAAAGCCGATATTGGTTTGGCTATGAACTCAGGTACACAAGCTGCTAAAGAGGCCGGCAATATGGTTGATTTAGACTCTGACCCAACCAAACTACTCGCTGTGGTCGAGATTGGGAAACAGCAGTTGATTACCCGCGGTGCTTTAACAACATTTTCGTTAGCAAACGACGTCTCTAAATACTTTGCCATCTTGCCTGCATTGTTCGCTGCTGCGATTCCACAAATGCAAGTATTGAATGTAATGCACTTAGCAAGTCCAAGCAGCGCGATTTTATCGGCATTAATTTTTAACGCGATTATTATTCCGTTATTAATTCCAATCGCACTCCGAGGCGTGAAATTTAAACCTTCAACTGCAACTCAGTTACTACGCCGAAATATGTTGATTTATGGCGTGGGTGGTGTGGTTCTACCATTCATTGCCATCAAAGCGATTGATGTTGTGATTGTTCAATTATTTGGTTTGTAATCTGGAGTTTGAAATGAAAACTTATGCACAAAATTCAGAAGCAAATTTGGATCAGACCTTAAGAGCATCTTTCGGACTTCTAATTTTTACCCTTGTCGGTTGTGGTGCTGTGTATAGTGCGATCGCTACAGGTGCGGGACAGGTGTTATTTAACAATCAAGCAAATGGTAGTTTGATCGAAATAAACCATAAGGTTCTAGGGTCAAAATTAGTCGCTCAGCCATTTGTTGGAGAGGCTTATTTTCATCCACGTCCTTCAGCGGTTGCTTATGACCCAATGTCTATGGGGGCCACAAACTTAGCCCTTACCAATCCAGAGCTTCAAAAACAAATTGATGCTCAGATTCTTGCGGTTAAACAACAAGACCACACAGGTAATGTCCCTATTCCAAGTGATTTAGTGACTAAATCGGGTAGTGGTATCGACCCGCATATTAGCCCAGAATCTGCTCAAATACAGGTTGCTCGAGTGGCTCAAGCGCGTCATTTAGACCCTAAAGTTGTAGAAGAGTTACTTCAAAAGCATATTGAACCAGTTCAGTTTGGTGTACTAGGGCAAGCTCGTGTTAATGTATTAGAACTCAATATCGCTTTAGATCAATTACAATCTACACATTAACTTGAAAATAAAATTGTTAGTTTACCGGATGATATCAAGTGCAAAGCAATCGCGAAAATCAGGCTGAAGCCTTATTAAATCATGTCAACAGATATCAAGCCGGTCGACTAACGGTCTTTCTCGGTGCAGCGCCCGGTGTCGGCAAAACCTATGCTATGCTTGCCCGCGCTAAAGAGTTATATCAACAGGGCACAGATGTTGTTGTGGGTATTGTTGAAACCCACGGAAGAATAGAAACTCTAAAAATTTTGGAAGGCTTGCCTCAAATTGCTAGAAAGGAAATGCAATATCAGGGGCATACTTTAGAAGAAATGGACTTGGATGCTATTTTACTCAGGCATCCGGAAATTGTTTTAGTTGATGAGTTGGCTCATCGCAATATACCAAATAGTCGCCATGAACGACGGTGGCAAGATGTCAATGAATTGCTAGACGCTGGTATTGATGTATTTACCACCATGAATATTCAGCATTTAGAAAGCTTAAATGATGTGGTGCATCAGATTACGGGCATTCGAGTAAATGAAACTGTGCCAGATCGTGTATTTGATCGTATTCGAGATATTCGTTTAATTGATTTACCTGTTAGTGAACTCATTGAAAGGCTCCATCAAGGAAAAGTTTATGTGCCAGAGCAAGCGAATCTGGCATTACAAGGCTTTTTTAGCATTTCAAATTTAACTGCATTGCGTGAACTGGCAATGCAATGCGTTGCTGAGCATGTCGATTTAGATTTAAAACAGAGTTATACCTCTAAAGGCTTGAAGTCTATCTCGCT